>CAYXVC010000059.1:0-14030 GCA_964468225.1 uncultured Gammaproteobacteria bacterium | reverse complement strand
ACATCGCAGAGCCATACGCCAAGCAGCGCTGCAACTATTACAAACAATATGTAACTGCCAAGGGGTAAGTACTGAATGATCAGGTAGATAGGGATCGCCGCAAGTGTGCCGTAGGTTCCCGGAGCTTTTGGTAGTAAGCCACTGCCAAAGCCAAAGGCTAAAAAGTGTGCGGGCGTTTTTAAAAAACTGGCTGGAACGTGTTTATGTTTCATTGAAGTGATCAAAACCGTGTTGTTTTATGTGAATGGTCTTTTTGTTGCCATCCATGCAACGCAAGCCTGACTGTTGTTCGATGGTTCCTATGCAGGTAAAGCTGCATTCAAACGAACGCATGATCTGCTCTGCTTTTTTTTGGTGGATTAGAGGGATTGTTACAATCAGTTCGTAATCATCCCCCGCTGTTAATGGCAGCATTAAATCGTCTGTTTTTGAAGCGGATGATTTGAATGAGGTTGATCGTGGAATTTTGTCTGTGTGCAAGGTTGCACCGACTTGGCTGCGATCTAAAATATGCGTGAGGTCAGCGACCAGTCCATCAGAAATATCAATCGCTGCATGAACCAAACCTTGCAAAGCCAGTGCTTCCGCAACGCGTGGCTCAGGGTAATCTAATCGTTGCTGCAAAAACTGCGCTTCACTTGTGATTGGTTCCAGTTTTTGTTGCCAATGTTTCAGCGCCAGCCCTGCATCACCTAAAGTGCCAGTGACATAGATTAAATCATCCGGCTGGGCAGCACTTCTTAAATAGCTTCGGTTATTCTCAATCAATCCGAAAATTTGTACTGTGATCGTTAATACGGGGCCGCGCGTGGTATCACCACCAATCAGTTGCAGACCGAATTGATTAGCGAGTTCTGAAAACCCCTGAGAGAATTTTTTAAGCCATAAAGAGTCATTATCTGGCAGAGTGAGAGCAAGAGTCGCCCAAGCAGGTTTTGCTCCCATTGCGGCGATATCGCTGAGATTCACGGCCAGTGCTTTATGGCCAATGGCTTCAGGTGATGTTTTTTTGGGGAAGTGAACTGATGATATGAGTGTGTCAACAGCAATGACCAGTGAATTTCCTGAAGGCACATTGACGATCGCCGCATCATCACCAATCCCCAGCGTAACATCGTCACGCTGAGCTGTCGCATGGGTGAAAAACTGTTCTATCAGGTTAAATTCAGGGCTGGACATTACCTGATCAGGATTAAGTGGACTGTTTTTTTTCTGAACGTTTCATTGCCACTTCTTCAGGGCGAAGTTGGTGGGCAAGTTTGTCTAAAACGCCATTAATAAACTTATGTCCTTTATCTGCACCGAAGACCTTGGCGAGTTCAACACCTTCGTTGATGATCACCCGATAAGGCAGCTCAGGGTGATAGATCAATTCATAGGTACCCATGCGAATAATAGAGCATTCAACGGGGTTTACGTCTTTGAGTGGACGATCAAGAGTGGGTGCAATTTTTTCATCCAACTCTTCAATATTTTTAATGGTTTGACTCAGCAGTTCGTTGAAATAGCTTTTATTCATTTTATCGATAGGGCGTGTTTCGATAAACTGTTTTTCGATATCACTGGCGGATTGACCCGTTAGTTGCCATTGATAGAGTGCTTGAATCGCACTGCGCCGTGCGAGGCTTTTGGAACGGCTCATAATTGTTTCAATAAACTGATCATTTCAATGGCGGAAAGCGCTGCTTCCGAGCCTTTGTTGCCTGCTTTGGTGCCTGCTCTCTCAATCGCTTGTTCGATCGTATCGACGGTCAATACGCCAAAAATAATCGGTAAATCATGTTGCATTGATACGGTGGCGACACCTTTGGAACACTCTCCCGCAACATAGTCAAAGTGTGGTGTGCTGCCGCGAATGACTGCGCCGAGCGCAATGATGGCATCGTATTTTTTACTGGCTGCCAGACGTTGTGTGGCGATGGGAATTTCAAAAGCCCCTGGTACGTAGATCACATCAATATCCTGTGTATTGATGCCGTGGCGTTTCAATGCGTCAATCGCGCCGCTGAGTAAAGGCTCTACAATAAAACTGTTGAAGCGACCTGCGACGATAGCAATTTTGGCCTGTCCGATATTGAAGTTGCCTTCGATGATGTTGATATTTTTCATGGTTTGCTCTCGCCTGAGTAATACTAAATCAGATATTATTTGATATATTCAGTGACTTCCAGTCCAAAGCCCGATAAACCGTGGAGTTTTTTTTGTGAACCCAGTATACGCATTTTACCAACGCCGAGGTCATTGAGTATTTGAGCGCCTAAACCGTAGAGGCGTAAATCTTCGCCGACCGGGGGCGTGGGCAGATTAATGCCTTGCTGCGCCAGTTGAATATTTTGAATGCGTTTGATCAGCTCATTCTCGTTTTCGGGGAGCCTGAGCAGAATCAGCGCACCGTGCCTTTCATCCGCAATGCGTTGCAGAGCAGTGCGCAGCGCCAGTTTTTTGTTATTCAATTCGCCCAGAATATCTGTCAGGCTGTCTTGAATGTGAACCCGAACCAGCGTGGGTTGGGTTGGAGTGATATCACCGAGGGTTAATGCAAAGTGCAGTGCTTGATGCAAGTTGTCACGGTAGGCGGTGAGTTTGAATGTGGCAAACTCTGTTTCAAACGGGCATTCAGCGACTTTCTCAATTGTTTTTTCATTCCGGGTACGATACTGAATCAAATCGGCAATCGTTCCCATTTTCAGATGGTGTTGCTTTGCAAACCGTTCCAGATCCGGGCGACGCGCCATCGTGCCATCGTCATTGAGTATTTCGACGATGACTGCTGCGGGCTCCAGACCTGCCAGTCGCGCAAAATCACATCCGCCTTCAGTATGACCCGCGCGAGCCAGTACACCGCCGGGTTGTGCCATGACGGGAAAGATGTGGCCGGGCTGGCTGATGTCGGAAGGTTTTGCATCGGCAGCAATTGCCGCTTGTACGGTGGTGGCTCGATCGGCCGCTGAAATGCCTGTGGTGATGCCTTTTGTGGCTTCAATGGAGAGTGTGAAATTGGTGGCATGTTTTGCGTCTGTACCGCTGACCATGAGTGGCAGGTTCAGTTGTTCACAGCGTTCGCGAGTCAGTGTCAAACAGACGAGGCCGCGTCCATAACGCGCCATGAAATTGATATCTTCAGGGCGTACGCAGCTTGCCGCCATAATTAAATCGCCTTCATTTTCACGGTCTTCATCGTCCAGAATAACCACCATTTTTCCCAGTCGAATGTCGTCAATAATTTCTTCTGTACTGTTCATGAAATGAATCCGTGCTCTTGCAAGAGTTTGTTTGTAATACCCGTGCTATTTGGTATGGCAGCCTTTTCACCTAACATTAAACGCTCAAGATAGCGGGCGATCAAGTCCACTTCCAGATTAACGAGCGTGCCAATTTTATAGTCACCCATAATGGTTTCCTGCAGTGTGTGAGGGACGATATTAAGTTCAAATTCAGCACCGTTGACAGTGTTTACTGTCAGGCTGACGCCACCAATACAGATGGAGCCTTTTGTGGCGATAGATTTTGCAAGTTCGGCAGGAGCCTTGATGGCGAAGCGTATGGATTGACCATCTTGCCAGCGTGCGGTGATGGTACCGATGCCATCCACATGGCCGCTGACCAAATGTCCGCCTAAATGGGTGGTCGGGGTCAATGCCTTTTCCAGATTGACCTGGCTTTCCGGTGAGAGCTGCGAAAATGTGGTGCAGGCGATGGTTTCATTGGAAACGTCCGCACTAAAACTTTGCTTCGTGAGCGCCACTGCGGTGAGACAAATACCATTAACAGCAATGCTGTCACCCAGTTGGGTATTTGCCAGATCAAGACTGCCAGTATTCACGTTAAGGCGCTGGCTGTTTGAAGTTTTTTCAATGCTCGTGATCTTGCCAATAGCTTGTATGATTCCGGTAAACATAATTAATCCGAAGTGTTATTTATTTTTGCGGTAATTCGCCAATCTTTTCCGACGGCGCGTATGTCCGTAATATCCAGCTCAATACGGTCACTCATTTTGGTCAAATCCGGCAGTTGAAACAGTGGTTGCGCCGCACTGCCCATCAGGTGAGGTGCCATATAGATAATGAGTTCATCAATCAGTCCCGCAGTTAACATGCTGCCGCTGAGTGTGGGGCCGGCTTCTACAAGTACTTCGTTAATTTGTTGTATTGCAAGAGCTTCCATGAGCGCTGTTAAATCGACATGTCGATCTTTCAGTGGAAATTGAAAAACTTCGATACCGTCGTGCTGAACCATCTGGCGGGTGGCTTCGGTGTTGTGTGATCCTGTGGCAATCATTGCTTTGCCGCCCGAGGCGAGTATTTTTGCTGTTTCAGGGGTTCGTAAATGCGTGTCAACGACAACACGCAACGGTTGCATGAAGTCAGTAATATCAACATCTCTGACGGTTAATGACGGATCATCCGCCAAGAGGGTATTGATTCCGGTCATTATTGCCGAGCTGCGCGCACGTAGCAAGTGTACATCCCGTCTGGCAGCCGGTGAGGTGATCCATTGGCTTTCACCGCTGGCCATTGCGGTGCGTCCGTCCAGACTCATGGCAAGCTTGCAACGCACAAAAGGGCGACCTTTGCGCATACGCGAAATAAAACCCGGATTCAGTGCTTCGGCGCTGCTTTCTGAGACACCACTTTCAACCTTGACGCCTGCTTGAATAAGTTCCTGTATGCCATTGCCTGAAACAACAGGGTTTGGATCTTTCATGGCGATCACAACACGCTGGATTCCTGCACGAATCAGTGCATCGGTGCAGGGTGGGGTTAGGCCATGATGGCAGCAAGGTTCCAGAGTGACATAAGCCGTCGCACCATGAGCGAGCGTTCCTGCAGCTTTGAGCGCATGAATTTCGGCATGAGGTTGACCGGCATATTGGTGCCAGCCTTCACCCACAACTTTATTATCATGCACGATCACACAGCCCACACGAGGATTGGGGTCGGTGGTGTATAAACCGCGCTCGGCCAGCTTTAACGCATGAGCCATGTATTGAAAATCACTGCTGGAAGCCATGGTACTAATTAATCTATCAGGGTGTCTGTGGTTTTTTTTCTAAACGTTCAACTTCTTCGCGAAAAGCACTGACATTTTCAAAGCGAAGATAAACGGAAGCAAAGCGCACGTATGCAACCTCATCCAGCTCTCGCAATTCATTCATAACCCATTCGCCCAGTGTGCGTGATTTGACTTCCCGTTCCCCACTGCCGCGTAGCTGGTGTTTGATGCGATTGAGCGCGGCATCAATATTTTCTGTGCTGACGGGTCGCTTTTCCAATGCTCTTAAAATACCTGCACGTAACTTTTCGTCATTAAATGGTTCACGACAGCCATCGCTTTTGATGATGCGAGGCATGACAAGTTCTGCAGTTTCATACGTTGTGAAACGCTCGCTGCAGGAGAGGCACTCCCGTCGTCGTCGCACCATGTCACCTTCACTGGTTAAGCGTGAATCAATGACCTTGGTGTCGGCGGCGAAACAGAATGGGCAGCGCATCAGATTACTTTATGTTCAATCGACGTAAACAGGAAAGCGTTGGCACAGTTCCAGCACTTGCTGTTTCACGCGTGCGATGGTTTCCTGATTATTGACATCATCCAGCAGATCACAAATCCAGCCCGCTAATAATTCAGCTTCGGCTTCTTTGAAGCCGCGAGTGGTCATAGCGGGTGTGCCGATGCGAATGCCACTGGTGACAAAAGGCGATTGTGGATCATTAGGCACGCTGTTTTTGTTGACGGTAATATTGGCAGCGCCCAATGTAGCATCCGCTTCTTTGCCAGTCATTCCCTGCTTGATAAGATCAATCAAAAACAGGTGGCTGTCGGTTCCGTTGGAAACAATGTTATAACCACGCTCGATCAATGTTTTGGCCATGACTTGTGCGTTAACAATGACCTGTTTTTGGTATGTTTTAAATTCAGGCGACAAGGCTTCTTTGAATGCAATGGCTTTGCCTGCAATGACGTGCATTAACGGGCCACCTTGCGTACCGGGAAATACCATTGAATTGAGTTTTTTCTCAATATCAAGGTTGGCTTTGGCGAGGATGATTCCGCCGCGTGGCCCACGTAAGGTTTTATGCGTGGTGCTGGTGGTGATGTCGGCGATGTTGACCGGGCTGGGGTAGTGACCTGCAGCAATCAGACCGGCCACATGCGCCATATCAACAAAAAGGTAGGCACCAACTTTATCTGCAATATCACGAAAACGCTGCCAGTCAGCAACGCGTGAATAGGCACTGAAACCCGCAACGATCATTTTGGGCTTATGTTCCAGCGCTAATGCTTCAACTTCATCGTAATCAATTTCACCGGTTTCAGTGTTCAAACCATATTGAATGGCATTGAATATTTTTCCTGAAAAATTGACTTTGGAGCCGTGAGTCAAGTGACCGCCGTGTGCCAGGCTCATGCCCAAAATAGTGTCGCCAGGTTGTAACAGGGCGAAATAGACAGCTGCATTGGCTTGTGAGCCTGAGTGAGGTTGTACGTTTGCGTAGTCCGCACTAAACAGCTCTTTTAAACGATCAATGGCGAGTTGTTCAATCACATCAACATGTTCACAACCGCCGTAGTAGCGTTTGTATGGATAACCTTCGGCGTATTTATTGGTCAGTACGGAACCTTGCGCTTCCATCACGCACGGGCTGGTATAATTCTCTGAAGCAATGAGTTCGATATGCTCTTCTTGTCGAACAGTTTCGCTTTCCATTGCCGCCCAGATTGCTGGATCAAAATCGGAAATATGTACCTTACGGGAAAACATCGGCCACCTGCACTTGCTTCAATTCAAAAAGGGCGTAATGATAACCGATTGATTGAGAATATCCTACTTGCTGCGAGCAAAACGAATGATCTTTGAATATGCTTATGAATAAAAACAAAAGAGCCGATAAAACAGAATGACATCATGAGATGATTTTATGCAGATAAAACAGGAAATATTTAACATAAAAAGCAATCCACTCACAGGAATGCTGTACTGTTTTATTTTGTTGTTTTTGTTCGCATGTACCCCTTCAGAAGAGTCACAGCAGAAAAACCTTCCCTCTAAACTACAAATAACTCCATCAGATTCTACCCCTGAAACCGGTGATTTAAACGCTATTATGAAGCGAGGTGAGTTGCGTATTTTAATGAGTGCTGAAGAGGGCCCATATTTACCACGAAAAGGTTCTCCAATTGATTTTGAAGTCGAAGTTGCAACCCGGTTTGCACAAACATTGGGTTTGAAGGTTAAAACAGTTTATGTGAAACGTTTTGAAAAGCTCTTGCCTGCGCTATTGGCTGGCCGTGGTGACCTCATTGCCGCAAATCTCACAATTACAGAGTCTCGTAAGGATCAGATTGATTTTACGGTGCCGCTGGCGCATGTCAAAGAACAGTTGATCTATCGTGCCACTGATCCTCCGATGGATAATGTTTCTCAAATTGAAGGGCGTACGATTGCGGTACGTAAGTCGACCTCTTTTTGGAAAAGCCTCATGACTTTGAAGGAGTTGTATCCCGGCTTCAATGTTGAGGCGTTGCCCGAAAGCTATAGCAATGAAAAAATCATGGAGCTATTGGTGAGCGGGGAAATTGATCTGACGATTGAAGATAGCAATACCCTGAAGACCTATCAGAACTACAGAGATGATGTGCGCGTTGCTTTTGATGTTACGCAAGATCGAGCGGTGGGCTGGGGTGTTAGAAAAAATAATCCATTATTGCGAAAAGCTTTGAATCGCTTTTTAAATCTGGAGCAACTCACTCGACGTCAAGCCGTACATTATCAGGATGATCTTTCTGGCATAGAAAAGCGAAACACGTTACGTGTGCTAACAAAAAATGATGCTGCCAGTTATTTTTTGTGGCAAGGCGAATTGATGGGTTTTGATTATGAGTTGATTCGTAAATATGCAAAGCAAAAAAAACTGTGGCTGGAGGTGATTGAAGCACCTGATCATAGGCAGATGGCTGAAATGCTTGTTGAAGGGCAGGCCGATATTATGACAGGGTTTTTAATGCCTTCTGATGCGATTGAAAAAAAAGGTGTGGCCTTTAGTGAGCCCTATCATTTTACTGCCAATGTGATAGTGACGCGTGAAAATGATTCCACATTAATGACTACGGACGATCTTGCCGGACGCGTTGTTTATGGTTTCGTAAACAGTCCGGGCTGGACAAGTTTGCAACTACTACAAAAAAAACAGGGAGGCTTTACATTGATTCCTGTTGTAAAGGATTTGTCGGTTGAAGATGTTCTGGATCGTGTCGATGAAGGCGTATTTGATCTGGCCATGCTGTATCGGCATGAGGTGGAGGGGGAGTTAAAATGGCGACGTGGTATTAAGGTGGCTTTAACTCTTGATGATTATATTCCTCATGTTTGGGGAGTGCGTGCAAATAATAAAGAGTTATTAAACAGTCTCAATGAATTTATTCGTAAAGAGTATAAGGGGTTGTTTTATAATATTGTTCATCGTCGGTATTTTGAGAGGGGTTCAGATAAAAACCCAAATAGAATGGGGCGTACAAAAGATAAAAGTAATCAAGGTTTAACGCCCTATGATGATTTGATAAAAAAATATGCCCGTATCTATGATATAGATTGGCGCTTGGTTGCAGCTCAAATGTATCAGGAGAGCCGGTTTGATCCTTTCGCAAAATCGTGGGCAGGAGCGAAGGGATTAATGCAGGTGTTGCCTCGTACGGCGGAGTCGATGGGAATTGATAATTTGACTGATCCTGAATCGGGAATTGAAGCAGGAGTCAAATACATGCAGTGGTTACGTGAGCGCTTTGAGCAAGAGCTTTCGGTTAAAGATCGACAGTGGTTTGCTTTGGCCTCTTACAATGCGGGGTTAGGGCATGTGCGTGATGCACGGAGTTTAGCGAGCCAAAAAGGGTGGGATTCAGATCGTTGGTTCGATAATGTGGAGCGAGCCATGCTGCTGTTGTCAAAACAAAAATATGCCAGAAAATCCAGGCATGGCTATGTGCGTGGTCGCGAGCCTGTTCAGTATGTTCGTAAAATAAAACAGCGTTATGAAGCCTATATTCAGCAGGTTGAGATGGATTCAGCAGCTTTGGGTCAAGCAGAAAATTATGTTTTATCCACTTTGCCAAATAACATCGTGCTATAAAACCAGATTAGAGTCAGGAGTGCGGTGGGAATAACGCCGAATGGTGAGGTGATGATTGGAGCCAGCCATTTATCATAAAAATCGAGCATAGGGTGGTTGATTTTATGGGGTTCTCTGTTTTTTTCTCTGTTGCGTTTGCAGTCTAAAGCGAAAGCGAGTTGCCATGCGTTTTCAGCCACATATTGGCCTGTTTTATACCAATAAATAATCGCTTGTTTTAAACCTTGTTCAAGACTTTTTTTATGGGCAATCATAAGGAAGGGTTTGAGATTTAGTTGTTCTGTATGGTTTTGGCCTTTATAGGCATCCGCTGCGGCATCGAAAAACCCTGTCATTCCAATAGCATCAAAATTACAAAGTAGGGCATTCAGTGTTTGGCGGGGTTTTAATCCTTCGCTTTCAAAACGTCGCGCTGATGTTCCTATCCAGCCGGGGAGTGTGATCCATTGGCCGGTTTTAAAGATGGTTCGGGCAAGTCGGGCATCTTCCATGTAAGGGAGTGTTTCATCAAATCCACCTGTTGCTTCAAAACAGGCGTGTGATAGCCACATGCCCTGATCGCCGTTGATGCAGTCAGGGCGATTAAGGCTGGCTTTTGCTTCATAGAAATAGTATGCGTTGTGAGGTTTGGAGCGTGTGTGGTTGAACTTTAAAGCAAAGTGACCGGCAATGTGTTGAGTGCTTTGTTGGCGGTGTTGTTTCATGTGGGCGTATGCCTGAGCGAATAAATTGTTATTGGATATAATAGAATCTGCGTGCAAAAACAGTAACTCTTCTGCGCGTGATTCCTGTACGGCTGCGTTCATTTGTCGCGCTCTGCCACTGGGTGCTTTTATAATTTTTAGTGGAAATGGAAGGGTTTGTTGTTGGCACCACTGCAATGTTTCATCGCGACTGCCACCGTCAGCGATTACAACTTCAAACGTGATTCCCTTTTGCTCTGTGAGTGATTGAATTAAATGAGGTAATGTTTTTACCTCATTTAGTGTCGGGATAATGATTGAAAGCGTAGGCGGGTCTTGTTGTGGTTTAAATGCCATACTGCTTTTGGTATTCACGAATGCTTCTCAAGGCTTTTTCCAACTTTGGTTGGGTGGGTAAATATTCAATCAGGTCACCCAGATTAATAATGTTGGCCACTTTGATGCTGAAACTTTTTTCAACTTCCTGAATAGCCGATGTATCGCCTTGGCCACGTTCCTGGCGATCCAGTGCAATGATGACACCGGCAGTTTGAGCATTTTCTGTGTTGATGATATCAACGGATTCACGTACTGATGTGCCAGCTGAGATCACATCGTCAATAATCAATATTTTTTTGGCGAGTGGCGCACCGACAATGGTGCCTCCTTCGCCATGGTCTTTAGCTTCTTTGCGATTAAATGAATAGGGGATATCTTTGTGATGGTGGTCTGCAAGTGCGCAGGCTGTGGTGACGGCGAGAGGAATGCCTTTGTAGGCAGGGCCAAAAAGCTGGTCATAATCAATGCCTGAGTCTTCAATGGCTGCGGCGTAATAACGACCTAAACGTGCGATGGCCGCTCCGCTGTTGAATAGGCCACTATTGAAAAAATAAGGGCTGATACGGCCTGATTTTAGTTCAAATTGACCAAAGCAGAGCACTTTTGTGCTAATCGCAAAGTCAATAAATTCTTTTTTGTAATCTTGCATGGATTATTTGATTCCTTTAAGTCGAGCTGTATTTTAATGCTCTTCGTGTTCTTTTTCGAGTTTCACCTCTTTTTTCAACTCTTTTAGGCGGTTTTCTATCCGAAGGTGTTGGTAGGTGTCGGAGGTGGGCGTGAGTTTGAGCGCTATTTCAAGGTGCCGGATGGATTCTCGGGTCTCTCCGTTGAGGTAGAAAAAAGTGGCCAGTGATTGGTGTGCCTTGATGGGCAGCCCGGTTTCGCTTTCGGCGCGAGCGAGCAGTTTATATATAAGAGGGTTGTTGGTATGTCGCTTTGTGTGTTCATAGAGAATTTCGCGGGCTTTTTTGCTTTGGCCGGATTGCAGTAGAGCCTTACTGTAATAGACAGTGAGAGCATGGTTATGAGGAGAAAAATCTAATGCTTTTTTATATATTTTGAGTGCCTTGCCGGTTTTTTTTTCTGCACTTTCAGTTTGTGCCAGTGCGATGAGGTAGCTGATGCGATGCGGTTCTTCTTTTATTAATTTGTTGAGTTCAGTGCGTGATTCAGTGTATTGGTTATTGGATTGTAGTGCCAGAGCATATCCATAGCGATTTTCACGGGTTGGCTGCTCTTTCATCGCTGTTTGGAAGTAGTCTATCGTTTGTTTGGGGCTGGTATGGGTGGCGATGTAGAGTTTGTTACGCATCGCAGCGTACATATGGCTGTTGTTTGTAGTCATTTTGGGGTATTGCACCGCACGATTACGCGAGTCGGTGATGCGGTCAAGCGTGACGGGGTGTGTTTGCAAAAATGCTGGCGCACTGTTTTTGTAATAACGACTGGCTTGATGTAAACGTTCAAAAAACAGGGGCATACTGCGCGGGTCGAATCCCGCGCGTGCCAATAGCGGCATCCCTACGCGGTCGGCCTCTTTTTCATTGGCTCTGGTGAAATTTATCTGAGCCTGTGCCTGACCCGCGATGGTGGACATTAGTATCGCTTGGCTTGCCTGACCGCTCTGGGTGCTCAGTGCAATCGCAGCAATGATGGCTGCGACTGTTGCAAGGTTCATTTGGCCGCCCTTTTCCAGAGAACGTATCAGGTGGCGTTGTGTGATATGGGCTATTTCATGTGCAAGTACGGCGGCCAGTTCACTTTCTGATTGTGTTGCTAGCAGTAGCCCTGAGTTGATTCCTATGTAGCCTCCGGGTGCGGCGAAGGCATTAATGCCGGGATCTTCTATGATGAAAAAAGTATATTTTTCTGTGGGAGAGTCACTGTTTGCAACCAGCTGGTAACCGAGCATGTTAATGTATTCGCTGATTTCCGGGTCGTCAATTATTTTGATCGAACGACGTAAATGGCGCATGAAGGATTCCCCAATTTTCCGTTCTTCTTGGGGAGTCATGATATTATTTGCACTTAATCCAATATCGGGCAGGTCAATAGACTTTGCATGGCTTGTTTGTGACAAGCAAAGAATAATGAATAATAGACAACCTATCCATTGTTTTTTATAGGTTTTTAAAGGCAAAATTCAGGTTCCATTAGTGTTTAATAGATGTATGTTCGGCAAGTTTTGAGTGACTATGATAGACTCCGGCGCTAAATTTGTTATGAATGTGTGAAGTATTGAATTCTACATATCCCCTCAATCAATTGACATAGACAATGGAAAAACAAGAAAGTTATACATACGAAGAGTTATTGCAGTGTGGCCGCGGTGAAATTTTTGGTCCCGGCAACGCATTATTACCTGCTCCGCCGATGTTGATGCTTGATCGCATTATTAAAATTTCTGAAAGTGGTGGCGAGCATGGTAAAGGTGAGTTGATTGCTGAGCTGGATATAAAACCGGATTTATGGTTTTTCGATTGTCATTTCCCTGGTGACCCTGTTATGCCGGGATGTTTGGGGCTGGATGCAATGTGGCAACTGGTGGGATTCTATCTGGGCTGGAAAGGGGGGCTTGGGCGCGGACGTGCTGTGGGCGCAGGTGAAGTAAAATTTACCGGTCAGGTGATACCTGATAACAAATTGGTGACTTATCGAATTAATATTAAGCGAGTGATTATGCGCAGATTGGTTATGGGGGTCGCTGATGCGGAAATGGAAGTGGATGGGCAAGTGATTTATACTGCAAAAGACCTTAGAGTAGGTCTGTTTACTTCTGCGGATTAAAGTACAAAAGAGGAATTCCTGAGTGAAACGCGTCGTTATTACCGGTTTAGGTATTGTTTCCAGTATTGGCAATAATAAACAAGAGGTGACGGAATCGCTGAAAGAGGGGCGTTCTGGCATTGAGTTCTGCCAAGAGTATGCTGATCTAGGCTTTCGTTCTCATGTTCATGGCTCATTAAACTGTGACACAAAAGCGCTGATTGATCGTAAAATTCTACGTTTTATGGGCGATGCTGCTGCGTATAACTACATTGCTATGCAGCAGGCTATCGAAGATGCTGGGCTATCTGAAGAGCAGGTTTCAACTCCGCGTACCGGTCTGGTTGTAGGTTCTGGCGGAGCCTCTCACGCTAATATTGTTGCAGCGGCCGATATTCTGCGTAGCAAGGGTATTCGTCGAATTGGTCCCTATATGGTGCCTAAAACGATGGGCAGTACCACTTCTGCCAATTTGGCCACAGCGTTTAAAATCAAGGGCGTGAATTATTCTATTAGCTCTGCCTGTTCTACTAGTGCTCATTGCATTGGTAATGCGATGGAGCAGATTCAACTTGGCAAGCAGGATTTGGTCTTTGCTGGCGGCGGCGAAGAGTTGGGTTGGGAAGGTTCCATGATGTTTGATGGTATGGGGGCGCTCTCTTCCAAATATAATGATCGTCCCGAGTCCGCTTCGCGAGCGTATGATGCCGATCGAGATGGCTTTGTTATTTCTGGTGGTGGCGGTACTTTGGTGGTGGAAGAGCTGGAACATGCCAAGCGCCGTGACGCAAAAATTTATGCAGAATTGGTCGGTTACGGTGCGACTTCTGATGGCTACGATATGGTGCAGCCCTCTGGTGAAGGTGCGGTGCGTTGTATGGCGCAAGCATTGGCAACCGTGGATGGATCAGTGGATTATATTAATGCGCACGGTACCAGTACACCGGCTGGTGATATTCGGGAGCTGGAAGCCATTAAAGCACAGTTCGGTGATAAAACACCGGCGGTCTCTTCCACAAAATCCTTGACAGGTCATGCACTCGGTGCGGCAGGTGTGAATGAAGCCATCTATAGCTTGCTGATGATGGAAAATGATTTTATTGTAGCGTCGGCT
>CAYXVC010000058.1:0-14237 GCA_964468225.1 uncultured Gammaproteobacteria bacterium | reverse complement strand
ATATTCACGAAGAATAAATATTCAACATAGATTGGTCTATCAAGTTTACGAAGAAGAGCGTGTTGTTAAAATTATTCGAATGTGGACGCACTACGGATAGAGAAGAACGTGTAGATCTGAATCCAAATATAAGGAAGATCTGGTTTTACTGCAAGTGACCCTGACTTGTGCAGTGCATGGCAGCTCTTTTACATCCTGTCATTACTGCATTTTTGCATCCATGCACGTCATATTGATTTGTAGCGGAATTTAAAATTTAGTATTGTATAGCGACTTTTTGGGATAGACGTTAAAATTAGTATTGAGTTATAACTGAAATTTCTCGGATAGCATTGGAAGAAAATTACATAATACCTATAATTTTACAAATGGCCATGTCTATAAATTTAAACGCCGTACCTAGATTACAAAAGGAGATAAAAATGAAAAAATTCACCCTGACACTACAAGCCCTGATACTGTTGCTAATTACTTTTACATCAACATCAGTCTTTGCAAATTGGCAATCAGGTGCTAAAAAATATTTTGCGAACGATGAGTATGAAAAAGTAATTGAGCTCGTCAAAGACCATAAAAGAGATAAAAACAGCAAGCTTGGCTTGATGTTTGCCACTTTCAGCCATCTTCAGGAATACTCATATAGCAATGCAAAAAGAGACAAAAAACAATACCAGGGAAATATGGAGGTTCTTGAAGACAGCATTGTTGCCAAAGATCTCGATGATTTACTCTTTTTCACACAGCTTGCCGATAAACCTGACGTTGCAAAAGCAGCACAAAAGCTTTTAAAGCAGGTTTTCCAACAAATTGATGATATCGCAGATGCTCCGTTGGTGATTAAGTTTATCGATTCAGAGGACAAAAAAACTCGTGGTATTGCATTAGGTGCTATGAAACGCATGATTGCTCCACTGCGTAAACATGTTACCAAGGGCGGTACATTACGAGATAAAGACATTAAAATTATGCAGGACAGGAAGCTGATCACCTCTCTGCTCGAGCATGTTGAAGATTCAAAAGCAACTGGGGTCTTAATTCTGATTGAAGAACCTGTGCTAACTTATACTGTTGACAGTCACGATGCCAGCGTTGCCGCACTGGAAATTAAAATTAATAAAGCAATTTTAAAACGTGAGAAAAAACACCCTGAAAGCAATTGGTATAGTGCGACAGGAAAAACCAAAGTAGGAGCTCAATAAGTCTTAAATATAGGCTTTATAAATTGTAGTAGTTCAAGCTTCATTTAACGGTGATTTGCTTTGCAATTCCTGTGAGTTTGAGGTTTGAACTACTATGACGCACTACACTGTTAGTGCGCCTCATCCCAATTATCACCGACTCCAATATCCACGATCAGTGGCACACTCAACTCAAGCGCTTGGCTCATGCAATGCCGAACCTGATCAATAGTTTCATCTAGTGCATCCTCTGAAACTTCCAGCACTAATTCATCGTGCACCTGCATAATCAGGAACGCATCTGTTTTGCTTTCAATAAGCCACTGATTCACTTTAATCATCGCAAGCTTGATGATATCCGCTGCTGTCCCTTGCATCGGTGCATTAATCGCCGCTCGTTCGGCATATTGACGACGCTGACCATTGCGTGAATTAATATCAGGAAGATAAAGCCGACGACCTGAAACCGTCTCCACATAACCTTGGTTATGTGCCTCTTTGCGTTTAGCATCCATGAAGACTTTAACCCCTGGATAACGCGTAAAATAGCGTTCAATATACGCTTGCGCGACACCACGATCGACATTGAGTTGACGTGCCAATCCGAACGCTGACATTCCATAAATCAAACCAAAGTTAATCGCTTTGGCGCTACGGCGTTGATCTGTTGTGATTTCATCAATTGTTATACCAAACATCTCAGCCGCCGTTGCCCGATGAATATCAACTCCATTAGTAAAGGCGTTTAACAAGCCTTGGTCTTGAGAGAGATGCGCCATAATGCGCAGCTCGATTTGTGAATAATCCGCCGCCACTAATTTATAACCTTGCGGCGCAATAAATGCTTGGCGAATACGTCGGCCTTCAGCACTGCGAACGGGAATATTCTGTAAATTTGGATCACTTGACGAGAGCCGACCTGTCGCCGTCACCGCTTGGTGATAAGAGGTATGCACTCGTCCGGTTCGAGCATTTTTCTGTTTAGGTAGTTTTTCTGTATAGGTCGATTTTAGTTTGCTGAGTGAGCGATACTCCAGAATTAATTTAGGCAAAGGGTAATCTAGCGCCAACTCTTGCAACACCGATTCTGCCGTTGACGGCTGTTTTTTTGGTGTTTTCTTTAAAATAGGCAATCCTAATTTTTCATACAGAATGACTTGAATTTGTTTGGGCGATGAAAGATTAAACACTTCACCTGCTTGGCTATGCGCCTCTTTTTCAATTTCAGCTATACGCTCAATTAGCTCATGACTCTGTTTGTGCAGCATATCGCTATCCAGCAAAACACCATGTCGCTCCATTTTTGATAACACAGGCAACAATGGCATTTCCATATTTTCAAACAGTGTTTGTCGTTTGGTATCTTCACTCATTTGAGGCCATAACACTTGATGCAATCGCAGAGTCACCTCAGCATCTTCAGCCGCATACGGTGCGGCTTGCTCAATCGCTATCTGATTAAATGTGAGCTGTTTAACACCCTTGCCTGCAATATCTTCAAAATGCGTGGTTTGGTAACCCAGATACTTTTCGGCCAAAGCATCCATGTTATGACGCGTTGCGGTGCTATTTAAAACATACGACTCAAGCATCGTATCAAAAGCAATGCCTTTCAGAGTGATATCATAATTCGCCAATACGCTCATATCGTACTTAAGGTTTTGACCAACCTTTTTTTGGCTTTCATCTTCAAGTAATGGGCGTAATTTTTCGAGAACATAATTCCGTTTCAACTGCTCGGGCACATCAATGTAATCATGCGCGACGGGCAGATAAGCGGCCTGATCTGCTTTAACAGAAAACGAAACACCGACAATCTCTGCTTCCATATAATCGAGCGAAGTGGTCTCAAGGTCAAAAGAAAACAGTTTTGATTGTTTTAAACGCTGCAACCACTCATCAAAAGCAGATTCAGTGAAAATCGTATCGTACTGAAGCTTGCTGGTTTTTTCTTTGACATCTTGAGGTGGCATAGCGCCACCAGCTTCACCGGTATTAGATTGATCTGATAATTTACTGAGCCAGCTTTTAAAGCCAAAGCCCTGAAACAGTTCCAACAACCGTTCGTGATCTTCAGCATGGCGCTGCAACGTCTCAGGTGACTCTTCCAGTTCTACATCGCATTTAATGGTAGCAAGTTCGTGCGACAGCGTTAGTTGATCCAGTGATGCTCGTAAATTCTCGCCCACCTTGCCTTTAATTTCATCCGCATGAGCAATAATACCGTTCATGGTTTCATAGGAAGCCAACCATTTAACCGCTGTTTTTGGCCCCACTTTCGGCACACCCGGAATATTGTCCGAGCTATCTCCCATCAGCGCCAGATAGTCAATAATCTGCTCTGGTTTCACACCAAACTTATTAGAAACCCCCTGTTCATCAAGCAGAGTATCCGTCATGGTATTAATTAGTGTGACGTGTTCATCCACCAGTTGCGCCATATCTTTGTCGCCAGTAGAGATCACCACGGGTATTTTGCTGGCACTGGCTTGCCTTGCGAGTGTGCCGATTACATCGTCCGCTTCAACCCCTTCAACAATCAATAAAGGCAAACCCATCGCGCGCACCACTTCGTGCAGCGGCTCAATTTGCACTCTGAGTTCGTCCGGCATGGGGGGGCGATTAGCTTTATACTCAGCATAAAGTTCATGGCGAAAATTTTTACCTTTGGCATCAAAAACGACTGCCATCTGCTGTGGCTGGTAGCGATCAAGCAAGCGGCGCAGCATATTAATAACGCCGTAAATTGCACCCGTAGGTTCACCTTTTGAATTTATAAGCGAAGGAAGTGCATGAAACGCACGAAATAAATACGAAGAGCCATCCACAAGCAGGAAGGGTGTTTTTGACTGGTTAGGCATTTTTCTTATAGCAACTTGGAATAATTGGTTTATTATGCCTTATATACCAATAACAAACATATTTCATTCCATTGAATTTAAGGCCATATTATGGACAAGAAACATATCCACCAAAGCATGAAACCGACCGATGATACTTTGCTCAACCGGGAGTCCTGGAAAATTTTCCAGATCATGGCCGAGTTTGTTGAAGGTTTTGAAAGGCTCGTTAAAATAAAACCTTCTGTCAGCATGTTTGGTTCGGCACGGACGCCAGAAGACCACCCTTATTATGTACTGACAGAAGAGATCAGTTACGCACTCTCTGAAGCGGGCTTCAGTGTTGTCAGCGGAGGTGGGCCGGGAATTATGGAGGCCATCAACAAAGGCGCGTACCGAGGAAAATCCCCCAGTATTGGCTTGAACATCATGTTGCCCCACGAGCAATCAGGCAATGAATACCAGGACATCGCCTTGACCTTTCGCCATTTTTTTTCACGCAAGGTCATGTTTGTAAAGTATGCATCAGCCTACGTGGTCATGCCGGGCGGATTCGGCACACTGGATGAACTTGCCGAAATTCTAACATTGGTTCAAACTGGTAAAAGCCGCCGAATTCCAATTATTTTGGTACATCAACCTTTTTGGGACGGTCTCATTGAATGGATTAAAAAGAGTTTATTGGCAGAAAAAATGATTAACGAGGAAGATCTGGAGCTGTTTCAGATGGCCGATACGCCTGAAGAGGTGCTGAATATCATATTTAGCCACTACGAAAAAACGGGCTTTGAACCCTCGGCTGAAGAACAGGAAAAATTACTTAATCTTTAGAAGGTTGTTCGGGAGGAGTGTTATGCGTGTATTGCTAATTACTGTGGCTCTGTTTTTTATAGGTTCGATTTCATTTGCAGAGTCACCCGATGAATATTTGGAGCCAGAAGTAACCATCATCCAGGAAGATGACCAGAAGGTAGAGGAGTATCGTATTGGTGGGAAACTTTACATGATTAAAATCACACCTAAAAATGCTCCGCCCTACTATTTGATGGATACCGATGGCGATGGTGATCTGGAAACTCGGCGTGACGATTCCGACTCTGCCATTGTAGGCCCGTCATGGAAGCTCTTTAGCTGGTAAAGAGACTAATGCTCAAAATTTTATCAGCCGTGCATCAAACGCAAGTGGTTGGGCTGCTTTGATCTTCAGCTTCTTGAAATCCGGGTGTGAAGGGTTGATCAGGTAGTTTTTTTCTTCTGGAACGATTGTGCTGGGAACTTCAAGCACGGTGGAAGCTTGCTGCTTGACCCAGTCGTCACCAATGGCTTGAGTAGAAAATGGAATGATGTCGCTTTGCCAATCTTTGGGCAGGTTCTGGCCTAAATCCATGATATGTGAATCGTTCACCGTGATACTAAAAATAACAAAATTTTGTTGCATGATATCTGCATCTTCCAGATGGACGAGTAACTCCAGAATGGCTAAAGCGCGTGTTGATGCGGTGTAGATCATCGCTGTGCCTTTACTATTCCAGCGGCCACCACTGACACGAGCACCTTCACCATCAAAGGCGTTATGACTCCAGGGGCTTTCTACGATCCGAAACAGTTCCATTGTCTGGCACGAAAATTTCAGGTTAAGAAAAAACGCCGTGTCGAATACGCGCAATCAGATCGCTGACTTCTTGTACACCCATTTCTGTATCAACATATTCTGTGGGTGAGGCATTCCCCAAAGCTTTTTTTGGCGTAGTAAACCAATGCGATGCCTTGGTTTTATTTCCATCAAACATGTCTACAGCTTCATCAAAAACCATAGCAATACGCGCTAAACGATCCGATTCATCTGTGCGTAGTCTGCCTTCGGTTTTGCGTCTTGTAAGTGTTCGAGTGGTGATTAAGGCGAGTTTTGCGACGGCTTGCTCCGTCAGCCCCATGGTTTTAGATAGGTGAATAACAACATTGACATCAAGCCCTTCCCGAACCTTGCTAATCATTGTGGCTCGGTTGTTAATGCGTAACCCCAGGCTACGCCCTAAAGAGGCGATGGGTTTTTCTGGCTGAGTATTTATTGAAGGTACAAAATGAGCGTGTTCAATCATATTAAAAATCCTCAAATTGAATATATGTCTAAATTATATCGGCCAAGTGGCTCAATTTCAAGATCTGTTTTTTTGATTGTTTTTATCAAGAGGTCGCATGTGCCAATAATTGTTGAAAAGGCACATGTGCCAGCGTACCAAAGAGGGGGTTTTTAGTCAGCTTGGTGCGACTTAGTTTTGGTGAGGTGATGCCGCATAAAAAGCGAGCCAGTATATGTGGATCGTTCAATAAGGGTGTTTCAGCCTGTAAGTCCAGCGCTTGTTGCCAAATCGTTTCATCAATGGCGACGGTCGGGTGCTGGATTGTCTCTGCGGTTTTACCTTCCAGACACCATGAGCAGTGGCCGCAAGGCTGATCCCTTTGGTCTCCGAAATAGGTCGCCAGTAAATTGACCTGACAGCCTTGATGGTGAGTGAGGTCAAGCACCTGTTGCAAGCGTTTAATCTCACTGTTTTCACGTTGCAGGGCACGTTGGTACAGTTCTGTTGCGAGTGTATCGGTCGTCGTGGGACTTTTAATTTTCTGATAACGATTGCGAAGCCCTGATACTTTGACCTCCAGTAAATTTTTCTCGCTCAAATAATCCAATGCACGAATGATGCGCTCTCGTGTGCTATTGATGGTTTCAGCGGCTTGTTCAAGATCAATGTTGAACCAGATTTTTGCCTTTTTCGCTTGCTTGAAAATATTGGCAATAAATTGACGGCGCTCGCCTTCAAAGCGGTTAAGAATTTCGTGTGAATTTTGCAAGGGTTTAAATTGGTACGTGGAATAGAAAGGCGTTCCACCTTTCAGATAACCATCCAGCTCCAAATAAGTCAGCAGGGTGCGTAAAACCAGCGGACGAATATCATGTGCCGACGAGAGCGAATATTGGCTAATGCTGAACTCTTCTTCATGAGAAAATAGCTCGGTTACCAGACTTTTGAGTGATGCCAGAGGAGGGGTGTCACCGTAGATGAAATTTTCAAGAACATTCAAATCATCCATACAAACGAAGGTCTCACATATCGAAGTGTCTCCATCGCGACCCGCTCGGCCAATCTCCTGAGCAAAATTTTCCAGACTTTTGGGCAGGTTGTAGTGATAGACGTAGCGAATATTTGATTTATCCACGCCCATACCAAAGGCGATAGTGGCGACGACGATGCCATCATCAGAACCCATAAACCAATCTTGCGTATGGCTACGCAATTCATCTTTCATGCCTGCGTGATAAGCGCGCGCGGGAAAACCGGCCTCCGCAAGTTGTGCGGCGACTTCTTCTGCGGTGTGTTGCAAGGTGACGTAGACAATAGTGGGGCCACGGGCTTGATCTTGCAGGTGGGTTAATAGTTGCTGGTCTCGATCTTCATGCGTGACGGTGGTGGTGAGCACTGTTAGGTTCGGTCGATAAAAGCCGGTGCATACGGCATGTTCCGGGGTGATATCAAAAGCACGGCAGATGTCTTCTTGAACCTTGGGAGTGGCTGTCGCGGTCAAAGTGAGCACCCGCTCAGCGCCGCAGCGTTTGGAAAACTCGGGTAACTTCAGGTAATCAGGTCGGAAATTATGCCCCCATTCAGAAATACAATGGGCTTCGTCAATGGCCAATAAAGCTATGGAAAGACGCTCGATGGTGGCGCGAAATCGTTCGTTATTAAAGCGTTCCGGCGCGACATAAAGCAGACGCAGTGACCCGGAACGTGCTTGATTAAGTACCTCATGATATTCCGTTGCACTCAAGCTGGAATCGAGGCGAGCGGCAGCAATGTTTCGTTTCACCAGAGCGTCGATCTGATCTTTCATCAAAGCGATCAGAGGTGAAACCACCAACGTCAACCCCGGCATCAAGAGTGCGGGCAGTTGATAGCATAAAGATTTGCCGCCCCCTGTCGGGAATACTGCTAAAGCTGAATGCCCCTTCAATAAATGCTCAATAACCTCTCGCTGGCCTTCATTAAAATGATCAAAGCCGAAGTGCTGCTGTAATGATTCATCAAGGGAGGGATTGTTTTTCATGCAAACTCCTGGTGCGTAAAAAGCTGGCAAATCGTGGCAGCCCTTTGGCTGTTTTCCCATAATGTTTGTAGGTCACTAATGAGCCAATCGGCGGTGGTTCCCTGCGCTGTTGATCTGTAAACCCTGTGCCGAGGCGAAAGCGTTTGTTATTTTTGGTTTCAACTAACAATGCACCGAGCATTCCTGTGTACTTTCCTTTGCCTGGCAAGTGTGCAATGACTCGTGCCTCTGCATCCTGATAGGATTTTACTTTCAATAAATCATGGCTGCGACCTGCCAAATAATAAGAATCGCCTTTGTGCAGCATTAATCCTTCACCGCCAGATTTAACCACTTTATCCAAATTTTCTATCAAAACTTCATGGTTGGGTGTCCGGGTTTGTTTGACTAAGTGCAGGTAGGGGGAATTTATCTCTGAAAGCAAAGATTTCAATTTGGCGATACGATCAGTGAAGGTCACATTTTGCAGGGGTAGATCAAATACCTGATAACTCACTTCACGCCACTCCGCGCCGGGTTTATCATCACGAACGATGCTCATCAAGCGCTCAAAACTGTTGCGGGAAATCCACAGTTCACCATCCAGTGGTTGTGATGGGAAGTCGGCAATAAACCAGTCAGGTGCGTGATAGATATTGCCTTTTTTGGAGATCAATTGCTTGCCATTCCAATAGGCGCGCACGCCATCAAGCTTTTCACTAAGCCAGTACTCTTTCAGGTCGATGCCCTGTTTGTATGGATGCGCCAGAGGAAGTTCAGGGGGTTGAAAGTCAGCGAGAGCTTTTTGGCAAGCGAAAAAAATCAGTATGAAGCTGATCAGTGTGGATAAACGAATGTATTGTGGCATCGGTAGTATTTTTTGGGATCGTGTTATAGGAACGTTCACGAAATAATTTATACATTCTAACTTAATTTCTGTGCGGGTTAGGTATTGATTGTTTATTATTCATGCAAAAAGGTGAAGACAGTTCTCTGAATTTTCTGCAGATGTAATAAGGAGCTTAAATTCTGGACTTTTAGAAAATAGGGTATCAAAGTGTAAAGTACTTTCCTTTACTTAATCTGCTGGATTACAAGGATAATACTATGACATTTAATACAGTTAAAACTTGTTTTTTCTCTTTGCTTGTCCTTATTTTATTGTCATCATGTAAACATATGGAGACGGATATTATTAGCTCAAGTAGTGATGGAAGTTCTACAAAAAATGAAAATCAGCAGGATACACAAGATAAGAAAGATGAGGTCGATGAAGCATCTGCCGAGCAAGAAGACAAACTTTCTTTACAACCCATTAACGGCGGCATTTTCTCTACTCAAATTAAAGGCGGTACTGATTCAGGGTATTACTCTGTATGGGCAGAATATAAATTAGACAGCCCCACTTATATCTGGGCTAACCGCTTTGTCGACTCAGTCTGGGAATCGGCAAAAATTATTGGAGTGAGCGAACAAGCGATTTCTACAGAGCCTCAAATAGCCGTGGATAAAAAAGGCAATGCTTTTGCTGTATGGGTTCAAGTGAGTAAAGAGCGTTCAGAAACCCATGAAGTTTGGGGAGCTTACTATGATGTAGATGCAGGCTGGAACTCTGCTGAATATATAGGGGGTGGTCAACAGGAAGAACAGTTGAATACTGCTAGGATACCGATAGTTGTTATGAATGGTGTTGGTAATGCCGTCGTGGTTTGGCAGCAACATGAAGTGGTTGAGGGCATTTCTCCTTTTGATATCTGGGCTAGATCATATTCAATGGCGGATGGGTGGGGCAGTGCTGAGCTTGTTGAAACAAATGATGATGGTAGTGCGAGCAATGCACAATTGTCTGTTGTTAACGATGGTGGTGTGATTGCTGTATGGCAGCAATTTGATGGTATGCGGAATAACATCTGGGCGAATCAATATCAGCTCGGCAAAGGTTGGGATAGTGCCAAACTGATTGAAAATGATAATAGTGGAAGAATGTATGGTGTACAAATAACATCGGATCGTTTGGGTCATGCAATAGCTGTATGGGTGCAAGACAGTGAAACTAAAGTTGTCTGGAGTAATCGCTATACCCCTGATAGTGGCTGGAGTATCGCTGAGCCTATAGAATCATCTCGCGGTGATTATCTTGGCAGTGTACGAATTGCATCCGAAGGCATTGATGGTAATGCGATTGCAGTATGGTTTGGTTCTGATGGTGTGAACTCTGATATCTTTGCCAGCCGCTATGCTGTCAATAACGGTTGGGGCAGGGTAGAAGTGATTAATACCATGAGTGGTGGTTCCAAAATATCGCCACGTATTACATCAAACGAAGCGGGCTATAGTGCTGTTCTATGGTCACAGTTAAAAAATGGCAACGACTCTCACGCTCTTTCTCTTTGGAGTAATATTCGTACCCCCGATACGGGCTGGGGTGATGCAATACAAATTCAGAACAATATTACAGGCGCGTATGATGTTGCGCAGAGTGATGACAATGGAAGTTCAATGGCTATTTGGGTTCAAGAATATCAAACACTTCAATCCAGCTTTTCTAAATCGGGTGAACCCTGGAGTGTCGCTGAAAAGGTGAATACTACAGCCCCCAATTTTTAAAACATGATATTAATTCCAAGCCCTGCTCCTATGGAGTTTGCAGCCATGTCTTTCCAGCTGAATTCACTATCGGAGAGCTCTTTGGCGGTACCTACCGCCAGTGCTGAAGCAAAAGCTGCCAGTTTGGCCTGGTTTTCCGTTAAACCGGCTTTTTTGTGGTAAAAATCGTAGGCCACTACTCCAATGATAATAGATACTGTGGCATGTTTCATTTTGTCTTCATGGATTATTTGTGCTGCGTAGCTATTTTGTACGGGAAATATAAAGCTCGCTATGAGTAGCAAGAGCGCATACAGCATACTTTGATGCGTCATGTAAAAAACCTCAATATTATTTCTTGTTTATTTTGTGGGTGAGAATTAAATTATGAAAAGCAATGCCATTTCATACACAACCAATATTGTGTAAGCAGCAAAAAAAGCATAAATAATTTTTGAAACTGGGACTGTTTTTATATGGAAATTTTTGTGGGTAACCAAAAATAGTAGGCAACTTGATGTGAGTATTATTTTGACTGCCAGAAAGGGATAAAGGCCCATTTCAATAAAGTGCAGCATGACAGGGTTGGCTTCAACCGCTTTGTTTTGTTGCAACAGTTGAAGAGTGAACGCTGCATCGAAACATGACAGTATTGCGATGCCTATTATGATAAAAAGAAAGCGTGATTCGTAACAATCCACGTAACTATTAATATGCTCGTTATCTCGCCTCTTTTGAGTGCGCCGACCTCGATGCTTTCCAATAAAGAGTGGAGGGGTGGCTGTTTTACGACGATCTGCATTGGTGCGGTGTTCAATGCCTGATATGTTCGTCAAATGATAATTAAAAGTGAGACTTCTTAATGTTGCTTGAGCCATTATTAGTTTGCCTTGCTATCAATATGAGCTCAGCCTAAATTTAACTAATCTTATTCAGGGCTTCCTTGAGAGTTAAAATGAAAATTTAAGCATTGTACGGCAAGTTTAATGCCAGAAGCCAGATTTTTTAAATAATTAAAAGAGTTAGGTTAAAAGAAAAAAATCACTAAACTTGAATGTGTAAAACAATGCGACAAAAAGGGTTGTGTGCATATTATTGCTGACATTGTTTGCAATAATAGGTCGCACGTTGGCCTTGCTGAATTTTTAATATGGGTGTGTTGCAGTGATTGCAGGGCTGCTTGTCTCGCCCATAAACATTCAGTTGTTGTTGAAAGTAGCCAGGTTTTCCTTCGCCATTATAAAAGTCTCGCAAAGTAGTTCCACCTTGGCTAATGGCTTGACTTAATACCTCTTTTATCGCTATGACCAAGGCTTGACAGGATTTTAGCGAGATTTTGTTAACAGCTCGTTTGGGGTTGATTCTGGCTTGAAATAGGGCTTCACTGGTGTAAATATTCCCGACACCGACCACAACATGACTATTCATGACAAACTGTTTGATTGCAACGGTGCGTTTACGGGAAAGGTTGTACAGATAGTTTCCATTAAAATCGTCTGACAGCGGCTCTGGGCCGAGTGATTTGAGCAATTTATGTTGATATGGATCTGTTTGAGTCCATAGCAGGCAGCCGAATCGTCTTGGGTCACGCAGGCGCAAACATTTTCCGTGATCAAAAATAATATCAACATGGTCGTGTTTTTCAGGATCTATTTCAGATTCAACAATCCGTAAAGTGCCGGACATGCCAAGATGGGCAATCGCTGTGCCTGTATCTGTATGTAGTAGAATATATTTTCCTCTTCGAGTGACTTTATGAATAGTCTGGAAGGTCAAATCTTTTGATAGAGTATCTGGAATCGGGTAGCGTAATTGTGCATTACGAATGATAATCTGTGTTACTTTTTTCCCTGAGATGTGAGGGGCAATGCCTCGGCAGGTTGTTTCAACTTCAGGTAATTCAGGCATAAGAGAGGCTAGTGGGTGATTGAAAATGGTTGGTTAAAAACAGCAAAGCGCGTTGAATCGCCTAATTGTGATGAAAGACCTTCGGATATGCAACCTGAGCTGATTGTGGTGCATGGAATCAGTTTGCCGCCCAATGAGTATGGCGGGCCTCATATCGAAGCGTTATTCACGAACCGCCTGAACCCGAATGATCACCCCTTTTTTTCTCAAATTTGCACATTGCGCGTTTCAGCGCATTTGTTGATTCGTCGTGATGGTTCATTGATTCAGTTTGTGCCTTTTGATAAACGTGCCTGGCATGCTGGGGAGTCTTGTTATCAGGGGCGCTCACGGTGTAATGACTTTTCAATTGGAATTGAACTGGAAGGCGTGGATGATTTACCCTATGAGTCAGCTCAATATCAAGCGTTATCTGAAGTGGTCAGGTATCTTGTTGACGGTTATGAAACATTATCAATAGAACATATCGTCGGGCACAGCGATATTGCTCCGGGTCGAAAAACAGATCCGGGCGATGCATTTGATTGGGCGCTGTTTAAAAAGTTATGCTGTTCGAAAAACTAGGGTGAATCGGGAGTGGTAGAGTGACATTGAATAAAAAGTTTTTTGCTGGAGTGATTGTAGCCGTGATTGTATGGGGCAATGTCCAGAGCGCAGAAATTACTGTACCTGATGCCTATAAAACGATCCAGTCGGCGATTGATAAGGCAGTGAATGGTGATACGGTTATCGTCAAGCCTGGAACTTATAAAGAATTTATTAGGCTAAAAAGTGGTGTGACGCTCAGAGGCAGAGAGACAGCACGAACTTTTTTACAGTCACCGGACGCAGATTCATCAATTATAGCGGTAGATGGGGTGAGTGGTGTCAATATCCGTAATTTTACTTTTATCGGGTTAGCTATCAAGACAACTGCAATAAAAGTGACACAAAGTAACAATATTGAAATTACTAATAATGTGTTTGATGTTGGGCCATACGCTGTCGGAATTGATATTCCTGAAGATCAAAATAATGTAGATATCATTAATAATACTTTTTATGCGACTAAAATTGCCATCGACCGAGCTTTTCCTACAACCAATATTAAAAATAATATTTTTGTAAAAAATAATATAGCAGTGAGTGGAACATCCGTTGATAATGTGTCGTCGAATTGTTTTTATCCAAACGTAACTTCAGAAAATACAACAACTGGCAGTGATGCGATTACAGGGGATCCACTGTTTGTTGATAGTGAAAATAAAACTCCCCAGCTTCGTGATTTTCATCTGAAGAAAGATTCACCTTGTATTGGTAAAGGTGCCTGGAGTGGCACTAATGCAGATACAATTATTTTGCCGGTGAACAGTGTTCTGTTGAAAAAGGTCGATGAGAATTTTGGTATTAATGTCGCATGGGCTGCAAACCTGTCTTATAAGGTGACAGGGTATAAAGTGTATTACGATTCAGATCGTTCGGGTGAGCCTTATGACGGTACCGATGCTACAGGTGGTAACTCACCTATTGATGTAAAGGATGTGGCAACAACTAGCTTGGGAAATTTATCACCCAATGCAACTCAGCCTGATGTGCCTGTAATTTCAGCGATGGCTGGAAGTTATAAGCGTCTGACAGTTTCCTGGACAGCCACAGCCGGTGCAAC
>CAYXVC010000057.1:0-14431 GCA_964468225.1 uncultured Gammaproteobacteria bacterium | reverse complement strand
GGTTCACATATTGATTTTTTGATCTGTGCAGTAGCTTTTCGATTAAAGTCAGAAATATTCACAACTGATAATGATTTTTCTTATTATGGTAAGCACATACCAATACAGCTATTAAAAATATAAACGCATCGTCAAACTGGCATAATATGACATTTTCTCTATTCAAAAAACAGCCGCTACTTGAAGAAGAGATCGTAGAATGGCTATTTAATGCATTCTCCTGGTCACTGAGAAATTTCGGCACCGATACTTTCTATAAAGAATCCATATTGGTCACACCTTCTGACAAACATTTTCCCGGACGAGAAAATAGCGTTGATAGCATGGCAGAACTCATTTTGGATCGTGTCAAAAATTATGCCGGCGTGAGCCATTGGCCGACAAGCCTGATCAACCAGCATCACTATCATGCTGACCCAACTACTGAACCCAATATCCGGCAAGTGCTCGAAAACGCCTCTGAACTAAAACTACCACTGCTTTACGAACCCCAGCAAGTAGGTAATCCAGAGGCTATGATCGCCAATTATGCCCACGCTTTAGCCCATCATCTGGGCCGCCAGGCTCAAGAGCGCCCTCCCTGTGATGAAGAGCAATGGCCACACATCATGGAAGTAGTCACCGTCTACATGGGGTTTGGCTTGATTATGGCTAATACCGCTCACCCCTATCGTGGTGGAGGTTGCGGCCGTTGCCGTTCCCCAGCGATGGATCGTGACGGCTTTCTGGCTGAAACAGAAGTGACTTACGCTTTAGCAATTTTCTGCGTTTTGAAAAAGATTCCCATATCAGAAGTCAACACACACCTAAAGGGCTCGCTCCGTTCCTTCTTTAAAAAAGCGGTAAAAGATGTCAATGCACGAAAGGATCAATTGACTGCATTAAAAAATATCAAGCAACCACCAATGCTGCTGCGTGGAAAAATAGCTCCACTAATAAACGCTGGTTGATACCTCATTCATAGCTGTTTTAATTAAAGAAAAAACCCAACAAAAAAACCTGATAAATTACACAATGGAATGTAGATCAAACCAGCATGGAAGCGTACTTATTATCAGTATGGCCTTGCTTTTAATACTCACATTATTAACCATAAGCAGTATGACAACAGCATTACTGCAATTGAAAATGGCGCAAAACTTTCGCAGAGTTTTGGAAACCAGTGCAATTACAACCCAACGCAGCCATAGCACTTCTGTTATACTTTCGCGCTATTGTAAAAGTCAATGCAAGAAGTAATGTAATGATCAACCCAGAGCAATTAAAAAGTATTTCCGTATCCGCCTTGGAAGATTTGAAAGGTGCCAATATTCAGGTATTCGACGTACGTGGCATGAGCAGTGTCACTGATTTTATGGTCATTGCTACTGGCAATTCTGACCGTCAGGTCAAAGCGCTCGCAAATAGTGTGGTTGTAAAAAGCAAAGAGAATGGCTGCACTCCGATCGGTGTTGAAGGCCAACAGCCTGGAAACTGGGTTCTGGTCGATCTCGCCGATGTTGTTGTTCATATCATGACCCCTGATATGCGCGAATTTTATCAGCTGGAAAAACTCTGGACTATCGATACTGAAGCCGTCAGTTAACTCATGCAAATCCACCTTGTTGCGATAGGTCAAAAAATGCCTCGGTGGGTCAATGATGGTTACTCTGAATTTGCCAAGCGCCTCCCTCAAGAGTGCAGATTAAAACTTCACGAAATCCCTGCTGGAAAACGTGGAAAAAATAGCGATATTAAACGTATTTTACAGCGCGAAGGTGAACGCATGCTGGCTGTGCTTCCCAAAGATTGTCTGGTCATCGCACTGGATGTTCAAGGGCACAGCTGGAGTACAGAAAAGCTCTCATGTCAGATTGAGCAATGGATGCACGGAGGGCGCGATGTCGCCCTTCTAGTCGGTGGCCCCGAAGGGCTCGACCCCGCATGTTTGAATCGTGCGCAGCAATCCTGGTCAATTTCACCACTCACACTGCCCCATCCACTGGTACGAGTGATACTGGCTGAACAGATTTACCGTGCCCGGAGCATTCTGGCCAACCACCCTTATCACCGAGCCTGACATGAATGAAGAGATATTAATCAACGTCACACCCAGCGAAACACGAGTCGCCATCGTCGAAAATGGAATGCTGCAGGAAGTACATGTCGAGCGCAACAGCAAACGCGGCTTGGTAAGCAATATCTATTATGGCAAAGTATGTCGGGTTTTGCCTGGTATGCAGGCTGCATTTGTTGATATTGGTCTGGAGCGATCCGCTTTTCTTCATGCGTCGGATATTCGTACAGCCTCCAAAACCGATGATGAGCAGGATGAAAAACAGATTCGTTCACTACTTCATGATGGTCAGAAATTACTGGTACAGGTCGTCAAAGACCCTCTGGGTACAAAAGGAGCGCGTTTAACCACGCACCTGTCCATTCCATCCCGCTATCTCGTACTGGTTCCTAACACAACTGATATTGGTGTATCACACCAGATTGAAAATGAAGAGGAACGATCACGCCTTAAAAAAATTGTACAAGACGCAACCATAGAAAACGAACATGGCTATATTATACGCACGGCAGCCGAAAGCACTCATGAAAGAGACCTTTTGGCTGATATCGCCTTCCTCAGCCGCTTATGGAAAAAAGTACAAGAGCGTATCAGCAATGCAAAGGTTGGAATGATGGTTTATGAGGGTTTCCCTCTCGCGATGCGCACCATGCGAGACATGGTCAATAAAGATATCGACCGAATACGTATCGATTCACGGGAAACCCACCAGCACGCCACTGATTTTGCACAAACTTTTTTACCGGAAATGGCTGATCGTATACAACATTATCCGGGTGAGCGCCCTATATTTGATATCTATTCAATTGAGGACGAAATCCAGAAAGCACTGGAACGTCAGGTGCAACTCAAATCAGGCGGTTATCTGGTCATTGATCAGACAGAAGCCATGACAACTATTGATGTCAATACCGGTGCATTTGTTGGCCACAAAAACCTCAGTGAAACCATTTTCAAAACCAATCTGGAAGCCGCTCATGCGGTTGCTCGTCAACTCAGATTACGCAACCTCGGCGGCATCATTATTGTCGATTTCATTGATATGAGCCAAGAGGCACATAAAGAACAAGTCCTGCAAGCGCTGGAAAAAAACATGGCAAGTAGCCATTCAAAATACAGCATCAGTACTGTTTCAGCGCTAGGGCTGGTCGAAATGACGCGCAAACGTACCCGCGAGAGTCTGGAACACATTCTCTGCGAAGCTTGCCCAACCTGTAATGGCAGAGGTTCAGTAAAAACAGTCGAAACCACCTGTTACGATATTTTCCGTGAAATCATGCGGGAAGCGCGCCAGTTTGACGCACGCGAATATCTGGTGCTCGCTTGCCCTGATGTCGTTGACCGCTTGATTGATGAAGAGTCGACAAGCGTTGCTGAACTGGAAGAGTTCATTAGCAAACCTGTCAAATTTCAGGTAGAAGCCACTTATACGCAAGAGCAATTCGATATTATTTTGTTATAAACATCAAAATTCATGGCTCAAAAAGAAGATCATAAAAAAGAAAAAAAGCCTGGTAAAGATCACTTTATAAAGCTTTGCCTATGGAATTGTTTTCATATCAGTCGCCATACGTTTGTTGCATTCGTCATCATTCTCGCTGTATTTCTTAGCCTTGCTCGTGTTGTTTTACCTGAGCTTGGAAGCTATCGTCAAAATATTGAAACAGCTGTCAGCAATGCATTGGAACAACCCGTACGTATCACAGAACTCAAAGCCCGCTGGCATCGCTTTGGCCCCCGGCTGGAACTTCATGGTCTGGAATTGCTCGACAACACAGAAGAACATACCCTGCTTCATTTTGAAGAAGCCTTGATTGGTTTAGACTTGTTCGAATCATTACGCCGCTGGAATATCACTCTGGATCAACTGGATTTGTCCATTGATCAACTCGACTTGCAGCGGGATAATAACGGGCAATTTTTACTCAAAGGGTTAGATCTTTCCTCTGAGCAAACGACAGACGATCAACAAGGAGTTGAGGCTTTACGCTGGCTACTCAATCAGGAAAAAATTAACCTTGAAGTGAAAAAATTGCTCTGGACAGACCACCTGACAGGTCGCCATCAACTGATGTTTCAAGATGCACAAATAGAAACTCGCAATAACAATGGACAACATCAAATCATCGCGGAAATGTCACTTCCCAACAATCTGGGTAAACACCTCTCTTTTGCGTTTGATGGCACAGGAGATCTATCAAAACCGGGGCATTGGTCTGGCCAGATTTACATTGAAGGCACAGATATTAATCCACAAGAGTGGTTAAAAAGCATAAAACTCAAGCAACAAATCACACTCACTGGAAACATAGACTTCAAACTATGGAGCCATTGGGAAAAATCAGTCATCACTTCAGCCACTGGTCTATTAAATGGGCAGAATATTCACCTCAATACAATAAAAACTGGCAAAAAACAGCCCAAAAATAAGCCCTTTCAGATTGACCGACTGTCTGGGAATTTTGCCTGGCTCCGCCAAAAAGAGGGCTTTCGATTAGATATTGATCAATTTGTTTTACAACGCAATCAGTACACTTGGCCCACGAGTCAATTCAGTATCGAAAAAAATAACAACCAGAATTCTGATCACTATATCGCACGAAGCTCATTTTTCCGGCTCAATGATTTACGGGATTTATTATTGAGCAGCAATTTACTGGATAAAGAATCTACAAAAACACTGAAAAAATTAAAACCTTCCGGCTCTTTTTCTGACACGTATTTACAGTACCAGAAAGCGGATCAAGACACTCCTGAAACATTTGCATTCCAATCGAAATTTAAAAATCTGATCACACAGCCTCACCATTCCATCCCCGGCATCGAAAACCTCAATGGCTCCATCACTTTAGATCAACAGACTGGCACACTTGATATCAACAGCCGTCACGTCAAATTGGATACAGGCACACTGTTTCGTGAAAAATTGCCCATAGATTTTCTGGATGGTCGTTTACACTGGATAAAAAGTGCTACTGGCTGGCGCATTCAATCAAGCGATATAGTACTAAAAAACAGCGACATCACCGCTCGAGGCTCAATGTTTCTTGAGCTACCAACAGATCGAACTCCCTTTCTGGAAATTTTTGCATCCTTTTCAGAGGGCGATGCCAAACAAGTATCACGTTATTTACCGGTAGGCATCATGCCAGAAGGCGCCATCACATGGCTGGACAATGCCATTATTGATGGCCATATAACTCATGGAAATGTACTATTTCACGGACTACTCAAGGGATTCCCATTTCGACAGAACCAGGGGCACTTTGAGGTACGTTTCAATGCGGAAAATGCCATTCTTGATTACCTGGATCATTGGCCTCGCCTGGAAGCCCTGCAACTTGAAACTGTATTCAAAGGTACAAGCATGGAGATCAATGCCACATCTGGCCAGTTATTGAACTCACAATTACGTGATGTCAATGCGCGCATCCCCGACTTTACAGATAACCCACTGAATTTAACCATCAATGGTTATATTGATGGCCCACTCTCTGATACCCTGAAGTTCCTTAAAGAGAGCCCACTACAAGCACAATTCGGAGCGTTTGCCACAAGCAGTGAAGCAACTGGCCCAAGTCAATTGCACCTGCAACTTGATCTTCCTATTGCACCCACTGGCCATAAAGTGAATGGTGAAATTACATTCGATAACAATACACTATTACTCGCAGAGGGCGCGGTTGACCTTGAACAACTGCAAGGCATGCTCGTTTTTTCAGAGCAAGGCATTTATTCTCCGGGTATTCAAGGGAGGTTGCTGGGCATGGAGACTGAGCTCGTCATTCGCACCCATCACGATAATAACAAAAATAACATCATCCAGTTTACTGCGAACGGTACAATTAATGCTGAACGATTGTCAAAAATAATTCACCTCCCCGACAGCCGCTTTTTAAAAGGAAAAACAGATTGGCATGCGCGCCTGCAACTGACTTCGGAAATAGGTGAAAATGAAGCACCCGATGTCAATTTACATGTTGAATCTTTATTGGAAGGGCTGGCCGTTAATCTACCGTATCCACTCAAAAAACAACTGGAAGAACCTCGTACATTTATTTTAGAAATGGGGTTATTAGGCAACGCATTAAAAGATCCGGTGGCCCTTCGTTATGGCAAAAAAGTTAATGGTATATTCTTACGTGATACAGCTCAGGAATCACTCGTATGGGAACGTGGTGAACTTCGTTTTGGTGATGATTACGCAGTGCTCCCTATCGAACCACAATTACGCATTGTAGGCAGCTTACCCAAGCTTTCAATCAGTGATTGGATGGACGTTTTCCATGAATCAAAGGAGCAAAATGATACCAATCTACCTCACAACATTGATCTACATATTGACGCACTGGAAGCTTTTGGCCAATATTTTGAGAAATCAAGTATTTCAGTTGATCGAACAAAACCTGCCTGGCAAGTCGATATCGACAGCACACAGATTAAAGGCATGATCTCTTTGCCTCGCCAACCGACTCTGCCCATCATAATGAATCTCGAACACCTTGAACTTCAATCACAACAAGAGAGTGAAACTCAATCACACGCTGCCAAAACAGACCCTGAAAAAATACCGCCCTTACAAATCACAAGTCAGAAATTTATATTTAATGGCAACAATTTTGGAACACTAGAACTCATTGCAACACCGCAAAAAAATGGTTTGCATTTTGAGAAAATTACTCTCGACTCAGACCATACTAAAATCAAGGCACAAGGCAATTGGCTCAATATTAATAATCAGCAAAAAACAGACTTTGAAGTTGGCTTTCAGATCAATCAACTGCCCAAAACGCTCTCGCTTTTTGATGTTGTCATGCCCATCAAGGGTGGAAAAGGCCAAGTTAAAATTAGTGCAAACTGGCTTGGATCACCCACAGACTTTGACATGACACGCTTTCGTGGCAATCTCAAAATGAATATCCGAGACGGCCAACTCACTGATATTAAGCCGGGTGCTGGACGCCTTGTTAGCCTGCTAAGTTTGCAAGCCCTACCCAAACGGCTCACATTAGACTTCAGAGATCTCTTTGGTAAGGGTTTTAAATTTGACAAAGTTACCGGTGATTACAAGATTGATATGGGTGATGCATTCACTCAAAATCTGGTCATGACAAGCAGCGCCGCCAAAATCAAAATGATTGGCCGTATTGGGCTGGCCGATGAAGATTATAATCAACAAGTATTGGTGACACCGAAAGTCAGCTCAATACTGCCTGTTGCAGGCGCGATTGCCGCAGGCTCGAGCTGGATGGGGGTTGGAGCTGCAGTGCTCATTTTTCAAAAAATATTTTTGCCTGAACTGGACACTATCGCCAGCACTGAATACCGTATCACTGGCTCCTGGGATAACCCAGTGGCAGAAAAAATTTCAACGTATAAAATTCCGGATAACCAGCCAAAGGGATCAAATTGAATAGAACGGCCCAGGAAATTCTGCACAGCACCTTCGGTTTTGATCAATTTCGTGATTCACAGGAAGCCATCATTAATCAATTGATTGGTGGCGGTGATGCCATGGTACTCATGCCGACAGGTGGCGGAAAATCACTGTGTTATCAAATTCCCGCCATCGCCCGAAGTGGTGTTGGCATTGTGATCTCACCTCTCATTGCACTGATGCAAAATCAGGTTCACGCACTGCAACAGGTCGGGGTACGTGCTGCCTTTCTAAATTCCAGTTTGAGTTTTCAGGAAACACAAGAGATTGAGCAACAGCTCTTCAATTGTGAATTAGATCTGCTCTACATTGCACCTGAGCGGTTAATGAATCCGCGTATGCTTAACATGATATCTCGTCTTTCTATTGCACTGTTTGCGATTGACGAGGCACATTGTGTTTCACAATGGGGGCATGATTTCAGGCCAGAATACCATCAGCTCACCATACTGCATGAACGATTCCCGGATATACCACGCATCGCCCTGACCGCCACCGCTGACCAGGCCACGCGCAGTGAAATTATCAGCCAACTGGGGTTGGAACAAGCACAGGTGTTCATCAGTGGTTTTGATCGCCCCAATATCACCTACCGCATTAATCAATACCAAAACCAGCGTGACCAACTATTAAAATTTCTACAGCGTGAGCATAAAGGCGATTCCGGCATTGTTTATTGCCTGTCACGTAAAAAAGTAGAAAACATCGCAGAGTGGTTAAGCAATAAAGGCTTTCATGCGCTGCCCTACCACGCCAAACTGCCTGGCAATACGCGCCAACAGAACCAAACCCGCTTTCTTAATGAAGAGAGTATTATTATCGTGGCAACCATTGCTTTTGGCATGGGAATCGACAAGCCCGATGTGCGCTTTGTAGCCCACCTTGACCTGCCCAAAAGCATTGAAGCTTATTATCAGGAAACAGGACGCGCCGGACGTGATGGTTTACCCGCCAATGCCTGGATGTCATACGGCTTGCAAAATGTCGTAACATTGCGCCAGATGCTTGATTCCTCTGACGCAGGTGAAGCCCAAAAACGCATCGAACGCCACAAACTTGATACCATGCTGGGGCTTTGCGAGATCATATCGTGTCGCCGCCAAACCCTGCTAAACTATTTTGATGATCAACTGGATGAACCGTGTGGTAACTGCGATAACTGCCTTGAACCGGTAAAAACCTGGGATGCATCCACGGCAGTGCAAAAACTGCTTTCATGCATCTATCGTACCGGACAACGCTTTGGCGCTGTGTATATCATTGATGTTTTGCTCGGTAAAGAAAATTCACGAATTCAGCAGTTTGGCCACCAAAACCTACCCACGTATGGCATTGGTGATGAACTCAATGCCAATCAGTGGCGTTCAGTACTCAGGCAATTAGTCGCCAAAGGGTTGCTGGATGTTGATATTGAATATGGAAGTTTTCGCCTCACCGAAGCATGCCGTCCCATTCTTAAAGGCCAGCAACAACTGCTTTTGCGTCAAGATAAAACCCCGGAAAAAAGCCGCTCCTCACGTCGAAAGCAAGTCACTTTCAGTACTCAACAGCAAGAGTTTTTATGGCATGCACTGCGCAAATGCCGCCGTGAAATCGCAGAGAAACAAAACGTTCCACCCTATATTATCTTTCCGGATACCACATTGATCGAGATGGTTGACCATCTACCTCAAACACTGGAACAACTCAGCCATGTTTCCGGCGTAGGCACGGTAAAACTAGAGCGCTACGGCGATGCTTTTCTTGAAGTTTTAAGCCACCACGAACCTCATTGACTCCGATTTCAAGAATGTTTTTTTGATTGTTTGCGAGTCTGAAAATAGAGTACGACTCCAAGAATACCAAAAATAAAACCGATGCCTCCAATAATATCGCTCAATGATGCTTTTTGCTGTGCTTCTTCAAGGCTTTTTACCAAAGGTATATTGGCATCAAGGACTGCTTTTTTGATCATTTCCCGCAAAGCCTTCTCATCAATTCCCGCTGTAGTCGGGTAAATAGTTACTTCTGTTTCAGCAGGAGTCACCACTTGTGGCTGCGCCTTTTCATTAACAGTTGAAACAGTCGTGACTAAATGAGCCTGATCTTCCCACTCTTCAGCACTGAGTTCATATTCCGTTTTATGCCCCAAACCTGCATCAAGCGTGATACGTAATGCTCCCTTCTGAGCGGGTGTAAAAACAAACATTCCTTCATCATCTGTTTCGCCATTCAGCAATAATTGACCTTGTTCATCATAAACGGCCACCTCACTTTTCTGTGCTTTTTTACCATCCGCAAAATAACCCTCAACAGAAACCTGCCCTCCTTCCTGATAAGCAAACATATTCACTTTATGTGCATAGACAGCTGAAGAAAGCAGGATTGACAATAATAAGAAGAGAACAGTTATAGAAAAACGCATATCATAAACCTTGTTCGTAGCACAAAAAAATTTATCGTATTACGATATTTGATACGAGTCAAATTAATACCGCCAACAAAAAAGCAGCAAATCTCCCATCAATAAAACATAGGGTGAATTGCCGCTTCAACAAACATTAAATACTACAACTCCGACGCATTCAGAGCCTGAGAAAGCGCTTCCTCAACTTCAGAGTTTGTGACTTTACCCGATGAATTTGATGCTTTATTTTTCTCTTCTAATTGATCCATTCGTTTTTGACATTCATCATGATAAGCCATGCCTGTACCTGCCGGAATCAATCGACCTACAATGACATTCTCTTTCAATCCTTGTAAATCATCTGTTTTACCTCGCACCGCCGCTTCAGTTAAGACTCGCGTTGTCTCCTGGAACGAAGCTGCAGAAATAAAGGATTCTGTCGCCAATGATGCTTTAGTAATACCTAACAATAATGTTTGATACTTGGCTGGGTGCTGCCCCTTATCCAACAGCTCATTTGCCTCAAGGACACGCGGCCAATCCATCTGCTCATCCTTGATAAAGCGAGTATCCCCTACATCAGTAATTTCGACCTTACGCAACATCTGACGAACGATACACTCAATATGTTTGTCGTTAATCTTAACGCCTTGCAAACGATAGACTTCCTGAACCTCATTAATAATATAGTTTGAGACTTCTGAAATGCCGAGTAATCGCAAAATATCATGTGGGTTTGGAGAACCATCAACAATGACTTCACCACGCTCAACGGTTTCACCCTCAAAGACAAGCACGTGACGCCACTTAGGAATCAGCTCTTCATACACCTCACCATCTTTACTGGTAATCACAAGCCTGCGCTTACCTTTGGTCTCTTTACCAAAACTGAACGTGCCTGAAATTTCTGCTAGCACAAACGACTCTTTAGGTTTACGCGCCTCAAACAAGTCAGCAACACGTGGCAAACCGCCCGTAATATCGCGTGTTTTTGATGTTTCTTGTGGAATACGTGCAACAACATCACCTACCCCAACTTGCGCTCCATCATCAACACTAACAATCGCTCCGTCAGGCAAGAAATAAACCGCAGGAATATTTGTACCTGCAATACACAGATCTTCACCACTTTCATCAACAAGCTTAACCATTGGCCGTAAATCTTTAGCCATAGAGCCACGCTGCTTCTGGTCTGAAACAACCAGACTTGAAAGACCGGTTATTTCATCCGTATGCCTTTCAACTGTAACACCATCAACAAAATCACTATATTTCAAATATCCAGCAACTTCGGTAATAACAGGGTGTGTATGTGGATCCCATGTCGCAACTATTTGGCGTGACTCAACAGAATCATCATCACTAATAGACAAAATCGCACCGTAAGGCACTTTATAACGCTCTCTTTCCCGACCAAATTCATCAACAACAGTCAGCTCACCTGAGCGAGATACTGCAACATTATCGCCACTTGCATGCTTAACCAGCTTGATGTTATGCAAGTGCACTGTTCCAATAGACTTAATTTCTATGTTGTTATCAGCGGCTGCACGAGATGCTGCTCCACCAATATGAAAAGTACGCATTGTTAACTGCGTACCGGGCTCGCCAATTGATTGCGCAGCAATAACACCCACAGACTCGCCACGATTCACTAAGTGCCCACGCCCTAAATCTCGTCCATAACATTTGGCACAGATGCCATAACGTGTTTCACAAGTAATAGGGGAGCGTACAACAACACGGTCAATACTCAATGATTCAAGATGATCAACCCAGGCTTCATCCAGCAAAGTGCCTGTCGGTACAGCAATCTCATCTTCAGCACCAGGCTTCATGACATCATCTACAACAACACGCCCAAGCACCCGCTCACGCAATGGCTCAACAACCTCGCTACCTTCAACAAGCGGAGTCATTTGCAAACCATGAACCGTGCCACAATCATCTTCTGAAACAACAAGATCTTGAGCAATATCAACTAATCGACGTGTCAAGTACCCCGAGTTAGCTGTTTTAAGCGCAGTATCAGCCAAACCTTTACGAGCACCATGGGTCGAGATAAAGTACTGCAATACGTTTAAACCTTCACGGAAGTTCGCAGTGATTGGGGTTTCGATAATCGAACCATCCGGTTTTGCCATCAAACCACGCATACCAGCAAGCTGACGGATCTGTGCTGCACTACCACGAGCACCAGAATCAGCCATCATGTAGATAGAGTTAAAGCTCTCTTGTCGTACTTCTTTGCCTTTCTTATCAGCAACGACCTCGCTGCCCAATTTATCCATCATCGCATTGGCAACTTGATCATTTGTTCGCGACCAAATATCGACCACCTTGTTGTAACGCTCACCATTGGTCAGCAAGCCTGACGTATACTGGCTTTCAATCTCCTTAACTTCCGTTTCCGCCGCATCAATAATAACTTTCTTTTCTTCAGGCACTTCCATGTCATTAGCGCAGACAGAGACACCAGATAAAGTTGCCTGCCTAAAGCCCATGTACATCAACTGATCTGCGAAAACAACCGTTTCTTTCAACTTTAGTTGGCGATAACAAGTATTAATCAGTGCTGAAATACATTTTTTTGTCATCTTCTGATTCACCAGATCAAAAGAGAGGCCCTCAGGTAAAAGAGAGGACAGTATTACGCGACCAACAGTAGTCTCGACACGGCGCGTAGTTCTTGTTTTTTCACCCGACTCGCTGATCTGACATTCATTGATTCTAACCGTAACCTTTGCTTGCAGCTCAACAACGCCGGCATCAAGAGCGCGCCGAGCTTCATCAATACCACTAAACACCATCCCTTCGCCTTTGGCATTAATGCGTTCACGAGTCATATAATAAAGACCCAAAACGACATCCTGGCTCGGAACGATAATAGGCTCACCACTGGCAGGCGATAAAACATTATTAGTCGCCATCATCAATGTACGCGCTTCAAGCTGCGCTTCAATGGATAGAGGCACATGCACCGCCATTTGATCTCCATCAAAGTCTGCATTAAATGCGGTGCAAACCAATGGGTGCAATTGAATGGCTTTACCTTCAATCAAAATAGGCTCAAATGCCTGAATGCCTAAGCGATGCAATGTGGGAGCACGATTCAGCATCACTGGATGCTCACGAATGACATCCTCCAATACCCCCCAAACTTCTGCCCCTTCACGCTCGACCATTTTCTTGGCAGCTTTAATTGTGGTTGCTTTGCCTAAACGCTCCAGCTTGCCAAATACAAAAGGCTTAAACAGTTCCAGTGCCATTTTTTTAGGTAAGCCACACTGATGCAGACGCAAGGTTGGCCCTACCACAATAACGGAACGACCTGAATAATCGACACGCTTACCCAAGAGGTTTTGACGAAAACGTCCTTGCTTGCCTTTAATCATGTCAGCCAGTGATTTCAGCGGACGTTTATTCGAACCCGTAATCGCTTTACCGCGACGGCCATTATCCAGCAAAGCATCGACGGACTCTTGCAACATGCGCTTTTCATTACGCACGATAATATCAGGAGCATTCAGATCAAGCAGACGTTTCAATCGGTTATTACGATTAATCACACGGCGGTATAGATCATTTAAATCTGATGTTGCAAAGCGACCACCATCCAGCGGCACCAAAGGACGCAATTCAGGCGGCAAAATAGGCAGCACCTTCATAATCATCCATTCCGGCTTATTATCAGACTCAATAAATGCTTCAATCAGCTTAAGCCGCTTACGCATTTTTTTGATTTTACTTTCTGAACCACTCGCTTCAATCTCTTCACGAAGTATTTCAACTTCTGCTTCCAGATCTAATGAACGCAGTAATTCAAGAATAGCTTCAGCGCCCATTCGAGCATCGAATTCATCACCAAACTCTTCAATCGCTTCAAAGTAAGTCTCATCCGACATTAATTGACCACGCTCCAGCGTAGTCATACCTGCATCAATAACAACAAACCCTTCAAAATACAGGACGCGCTCAATGTCACGCAAAGTCATATCCAACAAAAGACCCATGCGCGAAGGCAGTGATTTTAAAAACCAGATATGCGCCACTGGACTGGCCAACTCAACATGCCCCATCCGCTCACGGCGAACTTTTGTTTGTGTAACTTCTACACCACACTTCTCACAAATAACACCGCGATGCTTTAATCGCTTATATTTGCCACACAAGCATTCATAGTCTTTTATCGGACCAAAAATTTTAGCGCAAAACAGTCCATCACGTTCTGGCTTGAAAGTACGATAATTAATAGTTTCCGGTTTTTTTACCTCACCAAATGACCACGAACGAATTTTTTCTGGTGAAGCCAGACCAATGCGAATAAGGTCAAATTCTTCTGGCTGCCCTTGTTGAATTAGCTTAAGTAAGTCTTTCAACGTCGTTTCTCCTGCGCGAGGTTATAAATCTTTAATCAATTTGTTTATCGACCTTCATTACACCAAGAAGGTCGATATTTCACTATGGTCGCTATTTTTGCTCAAGCTCGATATCAATACCAAGCGCCCTGATCTCTTTTAATAGAACATTAAATGATTCAGGCATACCCGCT
>CAYXVC010000056.1:0-14519 GCA_964468225.1 uncultured Gammaproteobacteria bacterium | reverse complement strand
AAAAAACAAAAGCCTCCGACCAAAAATTCTACTTTCACACATCAAACTGTTTTCAGGCAATCCAAAACGCTACCTCTCAGCATTGGCATTAGCGCGTAAATACGGCAGAAAAACGATGGGTGAATTTTTTTGGGCTGCCTATTTTATTGAGCAATTTCAAAGAGCAAATATCACACATATTCATGCTCATTTTGCTCTTGATGGTGCAAAATATGCCATGCTGATCTCCGCACTCACGGACATACCCTACAGTTTCACCATCCATGCCCATGATATTTTTCTTAAAAAAAATACCGGATCTCTGGTAGATAAATTCAACCGCGCCAAATTTGTAGCTTCCATCTCTCAATTCAATAAGCGCTACGTGATGGAACATTACCCGGCGGTGAACCCTGACCGGTTTAAATTTGTACATTGTGGCATCGAAATGGATCATTTTCCTTTACGAAACTACAAAGAACGAGACCAATTGAATATTCTTTCAACAGGCCGACTGGTTGAACAAAAAGGTTTTCGCTATTTGGTTGAAGCTTGCGGCATACTGAAAAACGAGATGCAACTTGATTTCACCTGCAACATCATTGGTGAAGGAGTCGACAGAACTGAACTGGAAGAGATCATTAAGCAACAAGGGCTGAATGGAACCGTTCACCTGCTCGGCGCAATGGAGCACAGTTCAGTCAAACAGCTGCTTCTGGGTGCAGACCTGTTTGCGATGCCTTGTGTTGTCACACATGATGGGACGATGGATGGAATTCCAGTGGCACTTATGGAAGCTATGGCGGTCGGTGTGCCCGTCATATCGACACGCGTATCGGGCATACCGGAACTGATCAATGATCGTGTCGGAAAGCTCGTTGATCAAAAAGATGCGCAAGGAATGGCGCAAGCGATTGCCGAGTTTGCCAAACTATCTCACAATGAGCGAATCAAAATGGGCCAAGAGGCGCGGCATATCATTGATAAAGAGTTCAATTCAGCAACAGAGGCAGCCAAGCTGCTGAGCTATTTCAAAGAATGACTCAAAAAAACAATCCTCAAATGCAAGACTGGCTTGATAAATTTATATCACACCTCGAAGGGCGCTATCTTTCACCCCACACGATCAGCAATTATCGACGTGATTTATTGAAAGCTATTGAGTTTTACCAACAGCAATCCATCACTGGGTGGCATGAAGTTACCCCTACCCACATACGCCACTTAGTGATCACGCTGCATAGCAAAGGCTTGAATGGACGAAGTTTACAGCGACAACTTTCAGCACTCCGTACTTTTTTTAATTATTTACTAAAAAATGGTGTAATCAAAAACAATCCGGCCAGCGGTATTAAAGCTCCAAAATCAGCCCGTAAACTCCCCAAAGTTCTCAACACCGAACAAACCACACAACTGCTGGATAAAGACCCTAAAGATGATTTAAGTATCCGTGATTTTGCCATCATGGAATTGCTCTACTCTTCAGGATTACGCGTTGCAGAATTAACCCAATTAGACCTCGAAGATATTGACCTGATTGACGCCACAGTGCGCATCACTGGCAAAGGTGGAAAAATACGTATTGTTCCTATCGGTCGTTTTGCACGTAAATCGATTCAAAGCTGGCTGACAGTGCGCAGCACTTTAATTAAAAAAGATGAAATCGCATTTTTTGTGGGCCGCAGAGGTACTCGCCTCACGACACGCGCCGTACAACTGCGGCTTAAAGAGTGGGGCATTAAACAGCAACTTGATGTTCCGCTGCACCCCCATATGTTACGCCACTCTTTTGCCAGTCACTTGCTGGAATCCAGCGGCCAAATTAGAGCTGTGCAAGAACTATTGGGTCATGCTGATCTCTCTTCAACACAAATTTATACTCACCTCGATTTTCAGCACCTGGCATCGGTCTACGACAAAACCCATCCACGCGCCAAAATAAAGAAAACGAATTCATGATGGTGTACAATCCTCCGCCATAAATATTACTTCTAAAAACAAGGATCTCTCATTGGAACAATATAGAGGCACCACAATTTTATCAGTACGACGCGGCAATCAGGTCGTGATTGGTGGCGATGGTCAGGTTTCACTCGGCAATACCGTGATGAAAGGCAATGCACGTAAAGTGCGGCGTTTATACCATGACAAAGTCATTGCCGGTTTTGCAGGCGGAACAGCCGATGCATTTACCCTGTTTGAACGTTTTGAAGGCAAACTTGAAAAACATTCGGGTAACTTAACCCGCTCGGCAGTAGAGCTGGCCAAAGACTGGCGTACTGACCGCATGTTGCGCCGCCTTGAAGCACTATTAGCGGTTGCCGACCATGAAACCTCCCTGATTATCACCGGCAATGGTGATGTGATCGAACCCGAAAACAGCTTGATGGCGATCGGTTCTGGCGGTGCATTTGCTCAATCAGCGGCTCAAGCGCTTCTGGAAAACACAGAACTGGATGCCCGCACTATTGTCGAGAAAGGCTTGGCGATTGCAGCCAACATCTGCGTTTATACCAACACCAACACTACCATCGAAACACTGACCCACGAATAAATTATGCCTAATATAAATCAAAGTATGACCCCAAGAGAGATCGTCCAAGAGCTGGACAAACACATCATTGGCCAGGCCGATGCCAAACGCGCTGTCGCCATCGCATTGCGTAATCGCTGGAGACGCTCTCAGGTCGATGAAACGCTTCGCAATGAAATCACCCCAAAAAACATTCTAATGATCGGCCCGACCGGTGTGGGTAAAACTGAAATTGCTCGCCGTGTTGCGAATATCGCCGATGCGCCTTTTATTAAAGTAGAGGCCAGTAAGTTTACCGAGGTCGGTTATGTCGGGCGTGATGTGGAATCGATCATTCGTGATCTGGTTGATATCGCCATCAAACAGACACGCGAAACCGAGATGAACAAAGTCAAACGTCGCGCAGAAGATGCCGCAGAAGAACGCATTCTCGACATTTTGTTGCCTCCTGCACGCGGCGAAGAGAGTGGTGATGAAGAGTCGTCCACACGCCAGCGCTTTCGTAAAATGTTGCGTGAAGGCAAGCTTGATGATCGTGAGATTGATGTTGAAGTCAATATGCCCGCCATGGGCGTTGAAATCATGGCTCCGCCTGGCATGGAAGATATGACCAATCAACTGCAAAGCATGTTTAAAAACATGTCCAGTTCAAAAACAAAATCACGTCGTCTGCCCGTCAAAGATGCTTATAAAGTGCTGATTGATGACGAAGCTTCAAAGATGATGAATGAAGATGAGATCAAAGCAAAAGCGGTGCAAAGTGCCGAACAAAATGGCATCGTCTTCCTTGATGAGATTGATAAAATTTGTAAAAGCAGTGAACGTAGCAGTGGCGATGTTTCTCGTGAAGGCGTGCAGCGTGACCTGTTGCCATTAGTTGAAGGCTGCACCGTCACCACAAAATTCGGCATGATCAAAACCGACCATATTTTGTTTATCTCTTCGGGCGCATTTCACTTGTCCAAGCCCTCTGACTTGATTCCTGAATTGCAAGGCCGTCTGCCCATTCGAGTTGAGCTGCAAGCGCTGAACGCAAAAGACTTCACTCGAATTTTAACCGAACCTGACGCTTCATTGGTCACACAATACAAAGCTCTGCTCGCCACCGAAGGTGTAACACTGGATATTACTGAAGATGGCGTCGACAAGCTGGCAGAAGTGGCTTGGGAAGTTAATGAACGCACTGAAAATATTGGCGCACGTCGTTTGCATACAGTCATGGAACGTCTTTTGGAAGATCTCTCTTTTGAAGCATCTGACAGACAAGGCGAGAGTGTCAGCATTGATGCAAAATACGTCGATGACCGTTTGGGTGAACTCGTCAAAGATGAAGACTTAGGACGTTATATTTTATAATGAATTCGCAGCAATCTAATACGAAGCAAGAATCCACCACGCACTTTGGTTTCGAGCAAGTTGCGGCGAAGGATAAAGTGCGCAAAGTGGCGGGCGTATTTGATTCTGTAGCGGATCAATACGATGTAATGAATGATCTTATGTCATTAGGGGTTCATCGCATTTGGAAGCGTGTGGCGATTGAGTATTGTGGTCTGCGCAGTGGTCATAAAGTACTGGATCTGGCCGCTGGAACGGGTGATCTAACCAAGCAACAAGCCAAACAGGTCGGTTCTACCGGGCAGGTGATCTCCAGTGACATTAATCGTAATATGCTCGCCAATGGTCGTCGTCGGCTCGTCGATCTCGGCATCATTGGCAACGTGAATTATGCACAAGCCAATGCCGAATTTTTGCCTTTCCCAAACAACCACTTTAATTGCGTCACCATCGCTTTTGGTCTGCGTAATGTCACTAATAAATCAGCCGCACTTGCTGAAATGTACCGTGTATTAAAACCGGGTGGCCGTCTGATTGTGCTGGAATTTTCTGAAGTGACTGTACCCCCCTTAAAGTCATTTTATGATTTTTACTCTTTCAAGATCTTGCCCACGCTAGGAAAATTAATCGCCAATGATGCAGACAGTTATCGCTATCTGGCTGAATCAATCCGCATGCACCCCGATCAGGAAACATTGAAATCAATGATGCAGGAAGCCGACTTTGAACGCTGTGATTACACCAATATGAGTGCAGGCATTGTCGCTTTACATCGAGGCTATAAATTATGAAATTAAATGAAGAGACTGAATACGCAGGGTTTGGGCGACGTTTAACTGCTCAAATCATTGATCTTATTATCATCGCACTTTTTACTTTTGGCCTATTAGCAGCATTTTTCGGGCTTGATTATTTCCAGATTCAAGCAACACCAGATGCCCTCACCCAACACCCCAACAGTTATTTTATTGAACTTTTCATCAACAATATTTTGCCCGCCATATTTGTAATATTTATGTGGATAAAGTTCATGGCAACACCGGGGAAAATACTATTGGATTGCTATGTAGTTGATGCAAGAACGGGGGGGAATATCACCATACCTCAGGCTCTTCTTCGCTATATTGGCTATTTCATCTCCATGTTACCGCTATTTTTAGGGTTCTTCTGGATGTTTTGGGATAAACGCAACCAATGCTTTCATGATAAAATTGCCAAGACAGTGGTTATTTGTGGAAATGAACATACTGAAGATTCATTGGAAACTCTAGAAAATAAACTATTGTGAACCTGCCAAAAATATTTGTCGATCTATTAGAGAAGGCTTTTAATCACTATTTAAGCCTTGATCCTCTAACGCCTGAAAAGCTTATTCAACTCGACAATAAAACCATTGCAGTTGAATTGACCGACGCAGGTCAAACACTCTATTTTACCTTCACGAGCCAACACGTCGAAATCACTCAAACGACCATTGAATCGCCTGATACCCAAATAAAAGGCAGCCTGTTTTCACTTGTAAAAATAGGGTTTGAAAAATCAGATAGTGCTTCTATTTTTTCAAGTAACATCGAAATTCAAGGCGACAGTGAACTCGGAAAACAGTTTCAGGAAATGCTGATGCAAATTGACATTGACTGGGAAGAACAACTCTCTCATTACACGGGTGACGTTATTGCTTATCAAGCAGGGAATGCTGCTCGAACATTGCAACACTGGACGAAACAAACATTCAGCACATTAAAACAAAACACAACCGAATATTTACAAGAAGAGAGCCTTGATCTCCCCCACCCCATTGAAGTTGATACCTTTCTAAGTGATGTCGATAAACTACGTATGGATATGGATCGCCTTGAAGCACGCATTCATCGTTTACAAAACAACAAATAACATAGGAACGAGGTCTTCTTGATGACTCATCCTAAACAGCTTCTACGCCTGTTTGAAATTAATAGAGTATTAATCAGGCACGGCCTTGACGAAGTGTTGCTTGCCACCAATCTGTTTCGTCCACTGCGATTCCTACGGTATGTAATGCCCTGGAACTGGATCAAACGAGAACAACCCCCTCACGCGGTGCGTATTCGTCGTGCCCTTGAAGATTTAGGCCCAATTTTTGTGAAATTCGGCCAAATCCTCTCCACTCGCCGCGATCTGTTGCCCGACGATCTTGCGGATGAACTGGCCAAACTTCAAGATCGTGTCCCTCCCTTTTCCAGTGAACAATCACGCGCAATTATTGAAGAAGCTTACGGCAAATCCATCAGCGAAGTTTTTGCTGAATTCAACTCTGAAACTTTAGCTGCTGCCTCCATATCCCAGGTGCACACCGCACGTTTGCATAGCGGTGAAGATGTGATTGTAAAAGTGCTGCGCCCAGGCATTGAAAAAACCATTCGTCACGATATCGACCTGCTCTACACTTTAGCAAACTTGGCGACACGCTACTGGAAAGATGCACACCGTTTGCGCCCTGTTGAAGTGGTGCAAGAATATGAAAAAACAATTTTTGATGAACTGAACCTCATGCGTGAAGCAGCCAACGCTTCACAGCTGCATCGTAACTTTAAAAAATCAAAACTGCTCTACATTCCTGAAGTGTTTTGGCCATACGCCCGTAAAAATATACTCGTCATGGAACGAATTTATGGGATTCCAGTGGATAATATTGAGCAACTTAAAGAAAAGAATATTGATCTGAAAGCCCTCTCATCGCGTGGTGTCGAGATTTTTTTCACACAGGTTTTCAGTCATAATTTTTTCCATGCCGATATGCATCCCGGCAATATTTTTGTGGCCGATGATGGTCAATATATTGCCGTCGATTTCGGGATTGTCGGTTCACTAAGCTTTGAGGATCAACACTACCTCGCAGGTAATTTTCTCGCATTTTTTAATCGTGATTACCAACGTGTCGCCGAACTGCATGTGCAATCTGGCTGGATACCTCCGGAAACACGGATTGATGAGTTCGAATCTGCAATTCGCAGCGTGTGCGAACCTATTTTTGAAAAGCCATTAAAAGATATATCATTCGGACACCTGCTCTTACGCCTGTTTCAAACAGCACGTCGCTTTGATATGCAAGTACAACCACAGCTCGTTCTCTTGCAAAAAACACTGTTAAATATCGAAGGGTTGGGACGACAACTTAACCCGGAACTTAACTTATGGGAAACTGCAAAACCGTTTTTAGAAAAATGGATGCGTGATCAAATCGGGCCCGGAGCTGCTTTTAAAGAGTTAAAAAATAACGCACCTCGCTGGATGGAAGCATTCCCCAAACTTCCAATGCTCACCTACGAAACATTAGAGCAGCTCAACAAAGGAAAGCTTCAAGTCCACTGGAAATCGGATGAATTAAAAAAGATTCGTCAAGAGATACAATCAGGCAATCGACGAACCTTTTCCGCAATTGTAGGCGGAAGTTTCATCATATCCGCCACAATATTGTTAGCACTCAACGGCTTCACATTAGCAATGTTAGGCTCCATGCCTGTTCTAAGCTGGTTTTTGGCAGGCATTGGGATCATAATTTTATTAAAAAAATAAAAATTAATAATCAAATAGAATTAAAGGTAAACTTAATGAAAATTCGATATATATGGATTACCCAATAGGAAAGGTCTGTGACTCTCGGTAATTTTTTCTGGTTCATTTTTTTCGCCATTGTTACTCTATTTTGGTGGCGTACCCATGAAATCAAACAGATCGCACACCGTCTCGCCAAGCGTCACTGTGGTGAAATGGAAGTTCAATTTCTGGATGATAGTGTCGTATTGCGGCGGATCCGTTTAAAATACCACAATGGCCATGTATCATTATTAAGAACTTTTCAATTTGAATTCGCCACAAAGGGAGATGCACGTTATCAGGGAGAAATGATATTTGCAGGATTCAAACTTCAAACTATTGAATTAGAGCCTTATCGTATTTGATTGTGCGCTATCTTTTTATTGACAACCTCACCATCATGATAAAAACTAAGGATTTTTTGATTATCGTCGATATTTAGTTTTGTCAGTGACAAAAATAACAGTCACTGGCTTAAACGAGAACAGCTTCACGGTTTTCTCGTCAGGGAAGATGTATTAATTTTGATAACAAATCACCTAAAGCAATAATAATTAAATTTCGGGTGAATATTCAAGTGGATGAACATGAATACAAAATACCGCCAAAAACTGACTCGCATTCTCTTTTTTATCGCTCTCTTAGGGTACCCTCTCGCTGCCAGTGCTCTGGGGGTGGGTTCGCTTTCTGTACAATCCAACCTAAATCAACCACTTGATGCACAAATTGAACTGCTCTCTACAGACGGTGTAGATTCATCAGAAATTAATGCAGCTCTTGCCAAGGAATCTATTTTTGAACGTGCCGGAATTGATTATTCCCCTGCTCTTAATAGTATCGCTCTCAAAATTTCGACGCATTCAAACGGTACACCTTATATTGAAATGAGTTCGCAGCAACCTTTACAAGAACCTAGAATAGAGTTGATTTTAGAGGTTAAATGGAAGCAACAACGCCTGCTTCGAAAGTTTACTGTCACACTGGAACCCGTAGCACCTATTACAAAGGCACCGGAACCTGATCAAAGCCCAGTACCTGCTGTACCTCATCAGTCAAATGTAAAACAGTCTGTGGCGCAACCAGCCAATGCATCCATTAAAGTCTATGAAGTAAAAACAAACAAAGACACATTGTGGAGTATCGCCACGCAATTTCGTCCCAACAAATCCTATAGTATGAATCAGGTGATGCAAGAGATACTCAAACAGAACCCTTCCGCCTTTCTCAACAACAATATCAATCGGTTAAAAACGGGTTCTACATTACGCTTCGATACAACCCAGCTAGATCAAAAAATTCAAAAACAGACAAAAAAAGCACCGAAACAAGCCACTCAAAAACGAAGCACCAACAAACCATCCTCAACTGGTGAAATTAAAACCCATAAAGTCAAAAGCAAAGAAACGCTTTGGAGTATCGCAAGCAAACTCCGCCCGGACTCTACTTACGGCATGAAGAAAGTCATGAATGCACTGTTAGAGCAAAACCCTGAGGCATTCCATAATAACGACATCAGTCAGTTGAAAAAAGGTAGCACACTCAAGTTGAATGTTGATCTACTTGGTGGAGCTTCCGTAACGAAAGTAGCATCAAGCACTGACCAGACACCAACAACACCGGTTGCACAGGTGCAAACCACACCATTGCCTGCACCTGTAGATAAACAACCTGAGAAGCATATTCCCATCCAAAAAGATGTAACTGAAACTCAAACTGTGAACGAAACTGCTTCATCTTTAATACAGGCAATCGATAAAATTCAGCAACAAATTATAGAGATGCAGAATTCGCTAAAAGACAAGCAAAATCAGCTTGCACAATTAGAAGGTGAAGCTCAGATTCACCCGGAAACAGAAATAGCACCAGAAACTATGCCGATCAAACCTGTTATTTCTCCAGAGCCAGCAATATTAGAAACATCGATAGATCGCTCTTCACAAGAAATTATCACCAAACAGTCTGATGCCACGAAAAATATAGAAAATAACAGAGCTGAAATTCAAATGTCCTCTCCTGTTGATGTCATTGAGCATGCGGATGATCAGGAAAAAGGTTTCTTTAGTAGCTCATTACTGACTGGTTTGGGAGCCGCAGTATTATTAGGGCTTGCGGGGTTCTTTTTATACCGCCGGTCAAAAAAAAGTGATGAAGATTTAGGTTTCGATGATGAGCTGGAAGATACAGTTATCTCTACCTCTGAAGATCAACACCCTACTTTCGATCAACAGTTACAACAATCTCAAGGCCTAAGGGAAAACCTGCAAGAGTTAGAAGTTGTCACAGACATGGAATCTGGCAAGGATGTACCTTTGAGTTCTGACCTTCGAACTCTTTATGAAGCGGATATCTACATCGCTTGCCAACGTTACTCACGCGCAGAAGAATCACTCATTAATGCTATTGAGCTTGATCCGGAACGCACTGAAATCAGGCTTAAACTGCTGGAAGTTTATTTCGCGGCACAAGATCACGAAAAATTCCTAAGTGAAGCAGAAGTTATTCACAAGAAAATAGGTGAACATGACCCTGAATGGCTGAATGTTGTTAATATGGGCCAAAAGCTCTGCCCTGATGAGCTATTGTTTGGTGGTGAAATCAGTGATGATGAAATTATTTTTTCTGAAGAATCTGTTGCTCTATCTAATGACCCCATGATTCAGGACGAAGAGTTACAGAATGACGAATCACCACTCAACCCGGATTCATCCGACGATATGTTCAAAGCTGAACATGATTCATCTATAGATCTGGACGAATCAGACCTTTTTGCAGGTCATACCAATAAAAATGAAGAGCAAGATACTGATCTCTCTTCAATATTTATGGATGATATTGAGAATAAAGACAGTTCACTGAACATTGCACCGGATGGTCACAATAAAGACAAGGCTATTTCATAATCAAAGCCGTTTCAGCTACACGTCGCCCGAGCGCACGGCAGAGCTGTTGCTCTTCATCAGTGAGCACGGGCGGTTTACCATATTCAGATAAATGACTGGCACCATAAGGCGTTCCGCCACTATTTGTTTGCGATAGCGCCGCCTCAGTATAAGGCAAGCCCATAATCATCATGCCATGATGGAACAACGGCAACATCATGGAAAGCAAAGTGCTCTCATGACCACCATGCATGCTGGATGCTGATGTAAATACAGCTGCGGGCTTTCCCACTAACGCCTTCGCCATCCAAAGTTCACTGTTACTGTCAATATAATATTTCAGTGGTACAGCCATATTACCAAAGTGCGTCGGGCTTCCCATCAACAAGCCGGCACAATGCCTGAGATCATCTGATGTGGCATAAAGTGCCCCCTCCTCCGGGATATCCTCTTCAACTGCGTCACAAACAGCTGATACTTGAGGCACTGTTCGTAGCCGCGCTTCCATTCCTGTCACCTCTTCCACACCACGCGCGACAAGCTGCGCCATCTCCGCTACGTTACCATGGCGGCTGTAATAAAGAACTAAAATATAAGCCATTAAATCTCCTTTTGTTCCAACACCACTTTGACAAATGGAATGGTAATACGACGCTTGGCGACTAAAGAAGCATGATCCAGGCGATCTAAAATTGAAAAAAGTGCTGCTGTATCCCGTGGGTAACGCGACAGTAAAAAACGCCCGACTTCATCCGGCAGATTGAAGCCACGTCGTCGCGCACGCAATTGTAATGCTGAAAATTTATCTGCATCACTCAGCGGATGTAGTTGAAAAATCAACCCCCAAGCCAAACGCGAACTTAAATCAGGAAGCGCGAGCAATAAGTTACCCGGACTTTCATCACCACTCACTATCAACAAAGTACCATTAGCTCGGGCTCGATTGTATAAGTGAAACAGTGCAATTTCCCACTCTTTTTTCCCCGCGATGGCATGAACATCATCAATACACACTAAAGACAGTGCCTCCAGACCATCAAATATTTCAGGAGAGAGTTCATTAGCTTGTTTTAAAGTCAGATAGGCACACGGATTTACCTGTTCATTCACTACTCTGCAAGCACTTTGCAACAGGTGCGTTTTTCCGACACTATGACCGCCCCACAGATAGATAAATTTCTCGCTCTTAATCTGTGCACAATTTTCTACAGTCCGCGCAGCTTCAAGATTTAAACCTGAGAAGTAATTTTCAAATGAAATACCATCTTGCAGAGCGATAGCCAATGGCAGCTGAGTCATAAAGAAGAACGATGCTTCCAGGCACGCATACCCCAATGATAAATATAATCAAAACCACTGAACAATGTAGTCATCATCACAAAATAGAAAGCATATTGAATCAGTTGAGAATCGATATTAACAATACTCAATGAAAATACCACAAGCAAAATAAGGGAAATTTGACTGGCAGTGTTCAGTTTACTTAAATAACTGGGCTTTAATTCATACTCATCAATAATGTGATGATAAGCGTATGCGCCAGCGACAATCACCACATCACGTACAATCACCGCAATCACTAACCATGCAGGAATCGCCCCCATCCAGCCCAAGGCCAGAAAAGAGGAGATTAACAGGAATTTATCAGCCAGTGGATCAAGAATGGAGCCTAAACGTGAAGTCCAGCCATAACGCTTTGCTAGAAACCCATCTAACCCATCAGAAAAACCGGCAATAAAAAACAATACTAATACATTCGTATATTGCGCCTCTAAAACCTGCCAAACTAGAACAGGCACCAGACCAATACGAAATACACTGATAATGTTGGGAATATCGTTTCGTGTCACTCAATTAACCGATATATTAGTTCTGCATCCTCTTCCAATAAATCAGAGGGCTTTCCATAGCCCGTCAAATAATGTGTATCCACCGGAGTCATCATATCACCTGAATCCATTGCATACATCAGCTCAGCAATACCATTTCGAACACCTAGTTTCAAAACAACCTGTTCAGGATTAACCATTTCAACCTGAACATCAGCCACTTCATTTAATGACAACAAATAATGGGTCAAATATGCATAATCCTCTACCGAGGATACCCCTGTCACAGTAAGCCTGACAAGCGCCGCAAGCCCTGAACTTTCCAAAGTAGAAAAGCCGGATTGTCTTAAAAACTGATTGATAGCATTGCTATCAAAGTCAACCCGTAACATTTGTCGATAACCTTCTTCCCATAATAGTTCATTTTCCAACACGAGATAACGGTAACGCAACAAAAAATCCGCCGCCTGAGCATAAGCTGCGGAAAATTGCGATGAATTTGCAGCACCAAAATCGCCACTTACTTTCACCAACACACCCGCCAAAGCCTTTTTTATCGCCTGGCTGCGTTCCTTTGCAGATTGCCCTTGCACTGGCACTTCGTCACTATATAGCTCTTCTAATTCCGCCGAAAAAAGTGAAAGTGGCAGCCAAAACAGACTTATCATACAAAAAAATTTTAACATTCCTTGAGCCTCATCACTCGTTTCAGTTGCAGTCATAACAGTGGACAGGATACTATTTCGAGCCAAGAACATCACCCTATTGCTAAAAATACAAGACACTCGCTATGACTTCAAGCTCCAAACACTCAAAAACCTCCTTAAACTACCGTGATGCAGGCGTTGATATTGACGCAGGAAATCAGCTCATCGAAAGAATCAAACCTTACGCTGCTCGCACCAAGCGACCGGGTGTTATGGACGGGCTTGGTGGATTTGGCGCCATGTTTGAGCTGCCACTGGATCGTTACAAGCAACCGATTCTTGTTTCAGGCACAGATGGCATCGGTACAAAATTAAAACTAGCGATTGATACCAACAAGCACGACACCATCGGTATCGATCTTGTTGCCATGTGCGTAAACGATATTATTGTGCAAGGTGCAGAACCCCTGTTTTTTCTCGATTATTTCGCCACAGGGCACCTCAATATCGACACTGCGAGCGACGTAATAAAAGGCATTGCCACAGGTTGTGAACAAGCCGGTGCCGCTCTTATTGGCGGTGAAACAGCTGAAATGCCAGGTCTCTACCAAAAAAATGATTACGATGCCGCCGGATTTTGTGTCGGAGTTGTTGAAAAATCTAAAATTATTGATGGCAGTAAAACACGCCCTGGCGATGTGCTGATCGGGCTGGCCTCATCCGGCCCCCACTCCAACGGCTACTCTTTGATTCGTAAAATTATTGAAGTCAGTGGAAATACGTTAGAGACCCCTTTTGAAAATTCAACACTCGGTGAAGTACTGCTGACACCCACCCGTATTTACGTCAAGCCCCTGCTCAAACTTTTAGAGCAAATTGAAGTCCACGCCATTTCGCATATTACAGGTGGCGGTCTACTGGAAAACTTGCCTCGTGTTTTACCACAAGACTGCTGTGCCAATATCGATACAAAATCCTGGCAACGCCCCACTATTTTTGATTGGCTACAAGAGCAAGGGCAAGTCACTGACAATGAAATGCACCGAACTTTCAACTGTGGAATCGGCATGGTCATCTGTGTTTCGGAGGAAAATGCAGATGATGCATTAAGAATACTGAGCCAACAAGGAGAGCAAGCCTCTGTTATTGGAAAGATCATACCAGCCGAAACAGGCCAGGAGCGCACTATTGTTAAATCTTAAACCATGTTTATTAGTAACTATTCAGCGTAATGAACCAAAACATTCAGAATTCACAAACAAAAGTCAGGCAAGCGCTGGTCAAAGAGAAGGTGCATAGCCAAAGAAGCACTCATTCCCTGTTTTCGACAAGTCGACAGATAGCCTCTGACACGGCAAAACCCCTTTGCCCCATCCATGCTGCGAAAACAGCCTGAGATCTTCTGATGCACTTTCGTCATACGGATATCATTTTCACCCCGATTATTGGTAAACGGCACCTGTAAATCCACCATAAAGCGTAATACATCCGCCTCATAGTCCATCAGGCGTTCCAGCAAATTTCGTGATTTACTGCGTTTAAGTCGCCCCCGCTTTACCTTTCCAGGTGGCCTTTGTGGCGGTGGACACTCTTTTTGCGCTGTTTTCAGTAAAGAGCGGTATTGTTGTCGATAGTGCTCTGATTGATCATGGTTGAGTACGCCTCCTGCCTCATCCACGACTTTATTCAGTTTTCTCAACCATTGTTCCATCTTTTTCGCCCAGACCTGCTTATCCTGTTC
>CAYXVC010000055.1:0-14834 GCA_964468225.1 uncultured Gammaproteobacteria bacterium | reverse complement strand
TTGACATCACTGAAGACTAATCGCGTGGTTTGGTTAAAAGCGTCCAATAACTCCATCTCCTGCAAAACAGAACCCTTCAATCCTATACGTACACGCTCAAAGTTGCGCTCTTCGGTCTTGGGCAAAAGCTCCAGCCATTCAAGAGAGTCGCTTGAATTCAGCGATTTAATTTTAAAGTTCTTCTCCAATGATTGATCCCCGCCTGCGAGTAACAGCGCGGGAAGGTCACCCAAACCACTCTTTTGTGATTTAACCGTCACCTGTTCCAGATCTTCATCATACAACCAGACATTGTTCCCATCGGCCACAATCAACTGTTTATAAGGTTCGATATAATCCCAGCGAAAACGGCCCGGCCTTGAAAGATAAAACAGCCCTTTTGCTTGCTGATTAACATTACCATCCGCATCAAACACGGTTTGCTCAAACACCGCTTGCAAGGTATGTGATTTTTTAAGAAACGCGGAGAGCCGATAAGAGCTATCGTTCGCCATCACCGAAACGGAACTCATCATCAAAACCAAAAAAGCTACAGCTATTTTATTTATCATTTTGTTACCTAAATTCTGCAAGTAAAAAGCATTAATTAGCCTATGCGAGAGGTCGCAAATTATAGCATTGTTGAGTCTATAACAGCTAAGTGTTATAAAGAATGCAAAACAACTGACCTGAAAAAAACCTATGTATACAGACTATTTTGGCCTAACAGAACCCCCTTTTAGCTTAACAACAGACCCTCGCTTTCTCTATTGGAGTAAAGCGCACCGTAAAGCAAAATCCTATATTAACTGCGCACTGTTAATGGGGGATAGTTCTGTCATTGTGACTGGAGAAATTGGCTCGGGGAAAACCACACTCGTTGACCATGCTATTTCAGAGCTGGATTCATCCGTTGTTGTCGCCTACATTCATCAAACACTATTGAGTGAAATTGAATTTATTCAATTGGTCGCCACAAAATTTGGCATTGATGCTTTCAACAGCAAAAAAGTAGAGCTACTGGATCTCATCAACAAATACCTGACGCATCAACATAAGCAAGGAAAGCGCGTCCTATTAATTATTGATGAAGCACAAAACCTCAACCAAAAAATGCTCGAGGATGTGCGTCTGTTATCGGGCCTGGAGATACACAACAAAAAAGTTCTCAATATCATATTGGTTGGGCAGCCCGAACTCAACGACACGCTGGACAGCGCTGCAATGGAACAATTGCTACAGCGTGTCCGCTTTCGTTTCCATCTGACTGCACTCAAAGAGGATGACGTAGAACCTTACATCACTCATCGACTGGAAGTCGCAGGTTTGCCAAATCAATCACTGTTTGAAAAGGACGCGTACTCTACCATCTATCGCTATACAGGCGGCATTCCAAGATTGATCAACGTATTATGTGATATGGCGCTCATTAGCGTATATGCGGAAGGGCTTAAAACGGCGTCGAATGATATCGTTAAAATCTCAATCGCTGAGCTGAGGTGGACTCCTTATAGCGAACGTAAAATACACAAGGCACAGACCGAGTACTTGCCTGACTTTGAAATACCGAAACTGCCTAAAAATGAACACAAAATACACAAGGCACAGTCTGAATTCTCACCTAACTTTGGCATACCAAAGCTACCTGAGAATGAAAGTAAAATACACCAGGAACAGCCTGAATACTTACCTGACATTGAAATACCGGAGCCACCTAAAAAACCACCGATGCTATTGCTGACAATGGACGGACAATATGTTGCAGATTACCCACTTGATGCTCCAGTGATTCGATTAGGGCGAAAAAGTAATAATGACATACGTATTCCAGGTCCGGAAGTCAGCCGTTTTCACGCTGAAATAACAGTGCAAAACAGTGAAGTTACAATTAGAGATAACGACAGCGCAAATGGCATATTGGTTAATGACAAACCTGTCAAAGAGAAAAAACTTAATCATGGCGACATTATCACTATCGGATCACAACAATTTACTTATCAAGAAAATGAATAAAAACCGTATCGTTTACTTTTTAAATACAGCCCTATGTGCCCTTTTTATTTTAGGGGCGACAAATATTCATGCCCAATCTGAAACGCAGTTTGAAATCGTACTTGTCATGAGTCATTCACAAAGTATGTCCACCAGTGACCCCGATAAACTGGCTCGTGTTGCAGCACTTGAATTGGTTGAATCACTTGATAATAGTGTAAAGCTCGGATTAATTTATTTTGACAAAAATACGAATATCGTCAGCCCACTCAACTCTCTTGGCGAATCCCGCAAAACGCTTTTGACTTACATTGCACAATTTAAATCAGATACTTTGCAATCCAACAGCCCCGAAGCATTGCAACGAGCATTAGAAATGTTTCAGGGCAGCGATTCAGACGCTTCGATACAAAAAAGTATTATTTTTCTTAGTGACCAGCCCGTTAATACGGGTGACGCCACTCAAGATCAGGAGAAACGGCACTGGTTAACAAATGACTTTTCCTCTGCGGCGGTGCAAAAAGGGGTTAAAATTTTCACTATTTCACTGACAGATAATGCAGATCAAACGCTATCAAAAACTTTAGCCAATAACACATCAGGCCAATTTTACGCAGCAAACAGCGCTCAGGAACTCCTCGGTGTATTCAGAAAAATCAACACAAAAATCACAGGACAATCTATATCGATATCACCCACCAATGGGGTTTCGATCAATACATTAACAGGATATGATGCCAGCTTCAGTCCCATATCTGAAGGTGAAGAAGAAGGCAAAACTCAAATAGTTCGCCCGGAAAATACCAGTGAACAAAGCACCCTCTTCCCATGGAGTATCGTACTTGTTATTGGCGCTCTTATTGCGGGTTTATTATTCCTTGTTTTTTTCAAAAACAGAGAGCGGCCCAGCCATCCATCAATAAACGCACAACCGATCAGACCTGCCGCTACCCCCGAAGCCTATCTGGAAGATATTCACCGCGTCACGCTTCGCAAACATCTGGATCTCGGCTCTTCATCTACTATTTTAGGGCGCGTTGCAGGAGATCAATCATCAAAATTCCATTACATAGAAATTGACCAAAAAACAATCAGCCGTGAACACACAGTCATTGAGTATCGTGACAGTGCATTTTATATCAATGACAAAAACAGCGCTAATGGAACGTTTGTCAATGATATAAAAATAGAGCAATGGCAACGGCTGAATCACCTTGATAAAGTGCGGTTGGATAAATATGAATTTATATTCACTCTCCCCACAATGCTGACTAACAATAGTATCAATGCCGCATCACCCGAAGCATTGTTAGAAGATGCCACCATAATAAACACGCAATCACCGAAGATAAAAACAGGCTCAAAGCCAGAGCGCCAACAAGACGACGAAGATGCGCCGACAATTTTCATGGCGACACCGAAAAAAAAACATTGAAACCGAATCCATGACCCTATATTTGAGTAAACAACCATGTTAAAAATATTTACTCCATTTCTTCTTATCCTGCTGCTCGTAATGCCGTCCATCACAGCAGCAGAAAGTGATGGTTCGTCTAAAACACTCGACTCTGAAATTCAATCCCTGAAAGATGAGGTATTAAAACTCAACCGGGATCTCTTTATTTTAGAAGAAGAGTTACTTTTTCCTGTCAACACCCAGATCACTGTTTTTGTCTCTGTTGATGTCGGGGAGTTTTTTTCACTCGATAGCGTTCAATTGAAAATTGATGGCAAACAAATCGCCAACTACCTTTACACCGAAAGTGAGGCCGATGCCCTTAGGCGTGGTGGCATTCACCAATTACATATAGGAAATATTCGTCACGGATCACATGAACTCACGGCTTTTTTTGTTGGAAAAGGCCCGCATGAACGTGATTATTCACGTGCGGCCAATATTTCGATAAAAAAAACAAACGAGCCAAAGTACGTCGAATTAAAAATAGTTGATCTGGAACAAAAACAACAGCCCACATTTGAAATTAAAGTGTGGGAACCTGAACTTTAAAATGCGTATAAAACTATTTTTTTCTGCGCTTTTTTTGACGTTAATAAGCAGTAATGGTGGAGCTAATGACGGTGCCACCACACCCACTCAAACCATTGAATCCATCAAAACCCCTCATTATGGTGAAACATTACTGCATTTTTACCAACAAGACTATTACACCGCCATCACTCACCTGATTGCAGCACAGAAGCAACAACGTTTAAAACATCACGAACATGATTCCGAGTTACTGCTGGGCAGCCTCTATCTCGCTTATGGAATGCACCATAAAGCCAGTAAAATTTTTGAAGACCTGACCAAGGATCAAATACCTTTGGAAACCCATCACCAGGCGTGGTTTTATTTAGCAAAAATTTACCACCAACGCGGCTATATTCAAAAAGCGCAACAAGCATTAACAAAAATCGAAGGCCCATTAGAAGATAACGAACTGCAACAACAACGGCTGCTGCTGGAAGCCTCAATACTCATGGACAATCAAGCCTATGAAAAAGCTGCCACCACTTTAAAAGCCATGCAACCCGATTCCATTTTAGGTGCATTTGGCAGCTATAATTTAGGTGTTGCACTCATAAAAAATGAACAATTTGACCAGGGAGTTAATGCTCTTAACAGTGTTGGCGAAATGAAAACCGGCAACGAAGAGTTCAATGCACTGCGTGACAAAGCCAACCTGACACTAGGCTTTATCTACCTCGAACGTGACCAGGGGCAGCAGGCTAAAACACATCTTGAACGCATACAACTTGATGGCATTTATGCCAATCAGGCACTTCTGGGGCTCGGATGGACTCACTCAACACTCAGCCAATTTCACCAGGCACTTGTTTACTCGCAAACGCTCCAGCAACGCAACAAACTGGATGATGCCGTACAAGAATCACTGCTTGCCACCCCTTATGCACTGAATCAGCTCTTTGCACAAAAACAGGCATTGCAACAATACCAGCAAGCCGTCGAAATTTACAAAACCCAACTACAACAAATTCAACACCTTATTGAAACCATTCCTGACAGCCAGCTTGTCGATGATCTATTAGGCGAACCCAATCAGAGTAAAGCGGATTCGTATTGGAAATTACAGCACCTGGCCGATTTCACTGAACACTACCACCTCCAAACACTTTTTTCACAAAACCATTTTCAGGAAGTACTTAAAAGCTATCGTGACCTGCTTTTTATGAGAACCAAATTGCAGCAAAAGCTGAACGATCTCACACTTTATTACGACACGCTCGATATACGCCGTAGCGTCTTGAAACAACGCAACACAGCCATAGAGAAACAACTTGACGCAACGCACCTCAATACCATAAATGCACAGTATTCAAAACTCGACCACCAGCTTGCACTGATTGATAAAAACAAAACCAGTCTGTCACTGTCCAGTATTCAGGAAAAAGAGCAACTCGATAGAATCAAACGTATTGAGCAACGCATTGAACGGCTTTCAGCACACCCCAACATTAATCACTACCAAGGCCGTCTCAAACTGCTTAAAGGGTTGGTTCTATGGAATATCGACAGTCAATTTTCTGAACGTTTGCAGCAAAAGCAGCAGTCATTAAAAACAGCGGATGAAAAAATAGAAGAATATGGCCAATACCAACAAGATATAAAACAAAAACAGCAGGGTGTTTCACAAACATTTGTATCCCATCAGAAACAGATTACAGCCCTTCAAACACGCATCCATGCTCTGACTCTTAATATAGAACGGCTCTTAAACAAACAAGCCCAACATATTGAACAAATGGCGATCACGGCACTGCATGAAAAAAACAAACGAATTTCTGATTACCTTGCTCAAGCCAGTATTGCAATTGCCCAGATTTATGATCGCGCTGATGACGATACGGGTGGCAAACAATGAAAAAACTGTTTTTTATCATTATTTGCATCGCACTATCAAGCAGTGGTTGTACAACGTGGAATAAACAGCAACCCGAAACTGCCACACTCAAATCCCTGAAAGATACCGTTGTCACCATTGAGCAACAGCCGATCACAGAAGTCGACCACAACAAAATAATTGCTGCTTACAAAACTGTCCTGAAACGCGCAACAAAAGGCAGCCCCTATTACATTGAAGCATTACGCCGTCTTGCAGATATGGAGATGGAACACGTCGATGATTTAATCACTTCATTCAATAGCACCGCCAATCTGAAAAGTGAAGAAGAGATCTACAAGCAAGCCATCGCACACTATGAAGAACTGTTAAGAACCTATCCCGACATGCCAGCCAAGGATCGGGTGTTGTATCAGCTCGCCAAAGCCTATGAACATAATGGACAGCTGGATAATACGCTCAAGGCTTTAGGTATTTTAATCAAAGATTACCCCGACTCACCCTATCTTGGGAAAAACCCCAACGTACCTGAGCTCTCTTTTGGTCGTCAACAAAAAAAGAAAACCACTTCAAAATATTTGGGTGAAGTACAATTTCGCCTCGGTGAAATCAGTTTCACCCGTCAATCATACGCCGCCGCTGAAGCTGCATATGCAGCCGTAATTCATTTGGGAAACAAAACCAAATTTTATGAACGCGCCATCTATAAACATGGTTGGTCGCTCTACAAGCAGGGAAAATATGCGACAGCACTCAACTCTCTATTTGCTCTGCTCGATATCAAATTCAATACAAAAGATACATCATGGAAACACACCAAAAATTTACAAAGCAGCGAAAAAGAGTTCAGGAACGATACATTACGTGTTATTGCGCTCTCATTTAGCAATATGGATGGTGCGTACTCTGCATCAGAGTTTTTTGCCAAAAACAAACGTAACTATGAAGTTTTAATTTATGACTATCTGGGGCGATTTTATTTAAAAAATGACCGTATTGATGAGGCTACAGATACATTTTTAACGTTCGTAGAACAACACCCTGAACATACACAATCACCGTTTTTCTACTTGAGAGTTATTTTTTCTTACAGTCAGGAAAACAAAGTGCGACGCGTACTGAATGCGAAACAGGAGTTCATTAAGCGCTTTGGTATGGAAAGTAAATATTGGGCATCCACCACTCCAGAACAACACAAAAAACTGATGCCTTACCTCGCCAGCACAATGGGTGACCTGGCACGCCATTACCACGCCCAATACCAAAAAAATACAGCCCAGGATATCTCATCCTATGCTCAGGCGGTTCTCTGGTATCGTGAACTACTAAAAACTTTCCCCAAAAGCAGTGATGCAGCCAATATCAATTTTATGCTCGCAGAAATTTTATTTGAAAATAAATCCTACAAGGAAGCCGCTATTGAATACCAAAAAACGGCTTACGACTACCCGGAACATAAACAATCCAATGAAGCGGCTTATGCTGCCCTCACTGCTTACAAACAACTGCTGAAACAACCTGGCATAAGTCATTATTCTGAACTTGAAGATCAAATGATAAAAAGCACGTTGCGTTTCACAAAAACTTTTCCTGATGACACAAGAACACCCACGGTTCTCATCAATTCCGCCGAAAAACTTTTTGCACAGAAGAAAAACAAAGCGGCAGCCACCATTGCCCAGCGCGTTCTTGCGCTCGACAAACAACGTATTAATACAAAGATAGAGCGAACAGCGTGGGCCATCATTGCGCATACATATTTTGAGCAAAAAAATTACATCGAAGCAGAAGAAGCTTATAAAAACACTCTAAAACTCACCCCCTTCAAACATCCTGACCGTAAATCCTGGCAAGAGCAACTGGCGGCCTCAATCTATAAACAAGGTGAATCCCTGAAGAACAAAGGAGACACTGCGCTTGCCATAGAAAGTTTTTTACGTGTTAAAAAAGTAGCTCCTACCTCAGCCGTTGCAGCTGTTGCTACCTACGATGCTGCGATCCAGCTCATCACTATGAAAAACTGGAGTCAGGCAAGCAATGTGCTGGAATATTTTATTACCGAATTTCCTGAGCATAAATTACAGCCCAATGCATTAGCCAGCTTGTCGGAAACCTACATCCAAAACAAACAGCCAGCAAAAGCGGCTGGCGTATACGAAGCTTTATCAACGAAAGAACAAAATCCCGACATCCGACGTGAAGCTGCCTGGCAAGCTGCAACACTCTATGAACAAGGTCAAAAACCATCACAAGCGATTGAAGCCTATAAACGCTATATTGCACTCCACCCCTTTCCGATTCCGCAAGCGATGGAAGCACGCCACCATTTGGCTTCACTTTATCAACAACGAGGAGATTACAAAAAAGAACAATACTGGTTAGAAGATATTGTAAATACAGAAAGAGGCACTGCTGATACAAACAAAACCGATCGCATGAAATACATTACCGCAAAAGCTGCTTTAGCACTGGCAAAACCACAGGATATTGCCTTTCATAAAATTAAATTAGTCGAGCCCTTCAAGAAAAATCTAAAACAAAAGAAGCTGAGAATGGCTGCTGCACTCAACGATTATCAACAGGCAATCAGTTACAACGTCGCAGATATTGTCACCGAATCAACCTACCGGATTGCTGAAATTTATAATGAATTTGGCCATGCATTAATGACTTCTCAACGCCCTTCGGGCTTAAATGCTGAAGAACTTGAACAATATGAAATTTTACTGGAAGAAGAAGCCTATCCATTTGAAGAAAAAGCGATTGATACACATACCATCAATGCCACACGAACCCGATCAAAAATTTACGACCAATGGGTAAAGAAAAGTATCAAAGCACTCAAAGAATTATCACCTGCTCGTTATAACAAACAGGAAAAAGGAGCGCCTTATATTTCCCGACTAAAATAGGAGACCTCTCACGCATATCTAAGGAACGAACACGGAATAACCTGTGCTCGGATGGAAAAATGATAAAGCCTTTTAATTTTTTCTAGTAAAAACCCAAGTATTACCCTCCGTGAGTTCTTCATTAAATTGATAACCATCGACATTAAAATTTTTAAGTTCTTCAGGATCAGTGAGTTGATTTTTGATGACGAACCGACTGAGCTGTCCGCGTGCTTTTTTAGCATAGACGCCTAACATTTTATATTGGCCATTTTTATAATCTTTAAAGGCGGGCGTGATCAGTTCTGCATTGAGATTTTTGGTCTTAATCACTTTAAAGTATTCATTGGATGCAAGGTTAATCAAAAACCTGGAGCCTGTTTTTTTGAGTTGTGCATTGATGCCTTCCGTCACCGTATCGCGCCAAAATTCATACAGATTTTTGCCCCGTTCATTATCAATTTTTCGCCCCATTTCCAAACGATAAGGCTGCATCAAATCCAGCGGCCTGAGCAAACCATACAGTCCCGATAAAATACGCAAATGTTGCTGTGCAAATTCAAACTCTTTTTCTGAAAAAGTTTCTGCACCAAGCCCTGAATAAACATCTCCCTTAAAAGCCAATACGGCTTGTTTTGAATTTTCAGGAGTAAACGGCTGATGCCATGTTTTAAACCGTTCAAAATTTAACTGAGCAATTTTTTCACTGACAGCCATTAATTTCATAATCTCTGGCTGGGAATACTTTTTTGCCCGATTAATGAGTGTTTGTGCATCCTCTAAATAATCCGGAATAGAGTATTTTTGCGTTTGAGACAACGAATCATAATCAAGGGTTTTTGCGGGTGAAATCACTAACAACATAGAATGGCTCGTAGTTAAAAATTGAAATAGCAGTCAGTCTGTTATAAAAAGTTACATTTGGATACAATCACCCAACAGACAGCTTTCATCATATCAGTTAATATGCTTTCAATACTTAAACTCCCTATAAGGTTTATTTAATGAATCGTATGAATCAATCCCGTTTTTTCCTTTCTACCTCTCTGTTTTTAATGTCATTATTGAGCTCAGGCCATCTATTGGCCGCAGATTTCACCGTGACTGTAAAAGAGCGCGGCAGCGGCACACTCATTGACGGTGCAACGGTGGTTCTGGATGAAAGCGATATTTATGAAACCAGTGATAAAAAAGGCCGAGCCAGCTTCTCAGATATTGACCTTCCAAAAAAGATCAAAGTCCTCGCTGCAGGTTATGAAACGCGAACCGGGTCTGTCAAACCTGATAAAGAAAGCGTCACAGTCTATCTCTCTCCTGTTGCAGTCGAAGGTGAAGGGCTGGAAGTCACTGCTGAACGCATTGTCGAAAAGGCATCTAAAATCAGCCTGTCAAAGCAAGAGTTGACACAAGCCCCAGGCAGTCAGGGCGACCCACTCAAAGCCTTGGTTTCGCTGCCAGGCATTGTTCAGGCAGGCGAAGATTCAGCAGCAGTTTATATGCGTGGCAGTGATACCAATTCTAATATTGTTTGGGCGAACAACGCCCCTATTGGTTATCTTTATCACTTTGGTGGTATGTATTCAACGATCAACCCCATGCTGATCGAGGACATCAATGTTTTTCTAGGGGGCTTTCCAGTGGAGTATGGTGATGCATTGGGTGGAGTCATTGATGCAAAACTGCGTGCGCCCAAAAAAGATCGCACGCACTATGCATTTGATATCTCCACCATCGTCTCTTCTTTTTTGATTGAAGGCCCAGTAGGAGAAAAGAGTGGTGACAGTTTTTATGTTGCGGCACGGCGCAGTTACATCGACCTGTTACTTTCACCGGAAAAAATGAACGAACTCGCAGGAAATGATGATGACGATGATAATGAAATTACACTCGTTCCAAGATTTTATGACGCACAAGCACTCTATCGACATGAATTAGACAAAGGCTATCTCGATTATTATTTCTTCTCCGCTAAAGATAAAATGGCTTTTGATATAAAAAGTGCTGAAAAAACAGACCCGCAATTTGCGGGAGAACTCAGTAACAGCATTGAATACCAAACGGCGGGCATCACTTGGCAACAAACCATTAATTCTCGCTGGAATCATATCACCACACTGGCTTATTATAGAGACAAAGAGGTCACGCGCTTAGGCCGTGATGATAATGGCGAACCCTTTTATATCGACGTAAAAACCAACAGCCTTTCATTAAGGCCACACATCAATTGGCAATTTAAAAAAGATCAGACATTGAGCTTTGGTACTGAGCTGTTTTATACCGATGCGCCTGTGGATCTCTATATTTCACGCCCCCCTTCAGAAAATGACCCTGACTTTGATTTTACTTCGCAGAAAAAGTATCGTTTAGAAAAAACACTCATCGCCAAAACATTTACGCCTTATATCAAACACAGAAAAAACTGGAGTGATAAATTTACATCAATACTCGGTTTACGTTACAGCAATGCCAATGTCAGTGGAGGTTACGACAGTCGTGAACTATCGCCTCGTGCTGCTGTAGAGTATAATATCACACCCAAGACCTTACTCACCGCCAGTTGGGGACGTTACACACAAATGCCTGATGGAGCCTCCATCATTGAAACCTTTGGCAATCCAAACCTTAAAACAACAGAGGCCGAGCACCGTATTCTTGGCATTCAACATCAATTCAACACACTTTATAGCGTCAAAGCTGAAATTTATCAAAAACCCATGACTAATTTAGTGGTCAGTATTGATGAAAATGAAGCCCCCAATAATTACGCCAACAAAGGCATAGGCGAAGCTTACGGGATTGATCTTTTTCTCAAACGCGAAGCACGCCATGGAAAAATGGGCTGGTTATCACTCTCATGGGCTAAATCCAAACGTACCAATCAGTTAACCGGCATCACTCGCGATTTTTCAGGCGACCAACCCCTTACATTAACCGCTATTTGGGGGCAACCTTTCGGGGGCAATTGGAAACGCTGGAAATGGGGTGTAAAAGCGGAGGTGCGCTCAGGTACTCCTTACACTGAAATCATAGCGCGCTATCGTGAAATTGAAGGAGATGACACCAGCCGATGGATTGCTGAATATGGAAAATATAATGCAAAACGTACTCCAACTTACTATAAAGTCGATCTACGCATTGATCGTGAAATTCTGTTTAAAGAATCTAAAATGAAACTCTATATTGATCTGCAAAATGTTACATTTGCAAAAAACATCATTGAATATGATTACGGCAATGAATATGAAAAAATCAACAATCCCACCAAAATTACCGGCCTGTCGTTCTTTCCTTTTTTCGGCGTCGAGATGGAGTTTTAATTCAGTATGACTTTATATTCTGATTTTATGTCACTCATGGCAAAAGGCGGCCCGATCATGTGGGTCATTTTTGCCGCAGCCTGCATTGCCATGATGATGCTGGTCTGGCAAAGCTTTCGCATTTTTGCTTTATCAAACAGTGCTCGACAAGATTATGAAAGCCTGCAAAACAACCATGATTTTGTGCCTTCCAATTCGGCTTATAACAGCAGTCCCGTCGCACAACTTTTGACGCTCATTAACTGGAATGATGTCACAAGCAAAGAAGATTTAGCCAAAGAGATGAACATCCATCTGGCCGAAATCATGCCCAAACTGGAAGGCACACTGCCCACCATTGCCACGCTTGGCTCGCTGCTGCCGATGCTGGGATTATTGGGCACTGTCATGGGAATGATTAATGTTTTTGAAGCCATTGCACTGCACGGCACAGGGGATCCTGAAGAGATGGCAGACGGCATTTCCCAGGCACTACTCACCACGGCCAGTGGTTTGATCATCGCCATTCCGGTGATATTTCTTCATCACCTGCTGGCTCGTAAAGTTAATGCGCTGACTGCCATCACAGGTCAGGCCATGCAGATGATTCTGCATCGTGATATTGCGCTGTATAAAACAACCATCAAGCCATGAACAACATTGATCATTTAAATATCCCGTTGCCCGATACGGGCAAGCCGGAAATCACGATGGCACCACTCATCGACATCGTATTTCTGTTATTGATCTTTTTTATGGTCACCACCGTATTTCCTGAAAACGATGGTTTGATGATTGAAAAACCAGCATCCACACATGCTGCCGAACTCACCGATAAAAATATTCTGTTGAAAATCGATAAAACCGGTCAGGTCTATTATAAAAGCAGTGCCGTAACACTTGATGATGTCGAGCGCATTGTCTCGGACGAACTTGCAATACGACCTGATGCACCCGTCGTTATTCATGCCGACAAACTGACCACCACGGAATCGCTTATTAACGTCATTGATGTCAGCAAATCAGCCGGGGCAAAAAGTCTGGCCATTGCAACGGATGAAAAAGCGATTGAATAATCGATGGCTACAGATGGCCGTCTCACTGTTTGCGGGTCTGTTCTTTACGATCAGTTTGCTATTATCGGTTCAACTGTTCTCTGCCAATCAAAACATCACCAAAAATGAACGCCCGCTATTGGTCATTGATTTAGTGAATTGGAAACCTGCTGAAAAGCCCGTCGAAAAAAAACAGGCTCCACCGCCAAAAGAGCGGCCCAAGCCCAAGCCTAAACCAATCAAAAAACCACCGATGAAACCCGTCGAGAAAGTTGCTTTGAACCCAGTTAAAAAAGTAGAACCTGAACCGGAACCCGTAAAAGAAACCTCTCCCGAACCTGTTATTGAAGAGCAAATCAAAACAGCCTCTGAAGAGATATTACCTACACCGGTTCCCATATTTCAGTTATCCGATATGCCTCAATACCTGCATAAAGAGACCCCGGTTTATCCCCCAGCCATGCGCACACTTGGAAAAACTGCAACAGTAAAGCTTGAAGCTTATATTGATAAAAAAGGAAAAGTACGAGAAGTTACTATTATAAAATCAGCTGGTGAAGCATTCGATCAAGCAGCAAAAAAAGCGATATGGGCTTCAACATTTTCGCCCGCAAAAGCGGATGGGAAAGCTGTTGCTGTGTTACTGAGATTGCCAGTGGAATTTAAATTACGCTGAAGTCGTTGTGACAGGACAACAGTTCTGGTCGGAGCGGGGAGATTCGAACTCCCGACCCCCACAACCCCATTGTGGTGCGCTACCAAGCTGCGCTACGCTCCGATCTCTCTTGCGAGAAGTGGCCGTATCATACTGCACACAGCTTCAAATAACAAAGTGTTTTCTGCCTTAATCTTTTTGAAACAAAACCAGATGATGCACGGCCAATCGAACCCTGACATCATCACCAACAGAGTGATCGTGATGACTGGGAAAAAGGGACAACAAGGTATCCCCCGTGGACAGTTTTAATGTATAGACTGTTTCAGCCCCTTTGAAGGCTTTATTAATGATCTTTCCCACAAGCGGGCTGTCATGATCTGACACCACATCGTCCGGCCGCACCAGAACTTCCACCGCGCTCCCCACCGGCAGTTGGTAGGCGCGATCCCCTTTTATTGTGCCAATGGCGGTTTCCACCGTATCATGAGAGAGTAACTTGCCATTCAGAAAAACACCCTGCCCAATAAAGTCCGCAACAAAGCGATTCATTGGTTCATGATAAAGATTGTAAGGCGTATCCCATTGCAAAATGCGCCCCTCATTCATAATGCCAACCATATCACCCAAGGCAAACGCTTCATGCTGATCGTGAGTCACTAGAATGGTTGCAATATTTTTTTGACGAAAAATATCCCGAACATCCAGCCCCAAACGTTCGCGCAGCTCTACATCCAGATTGGAAAAAGGCTCATCCATCAAAATAAGATCAGGCTCGGTCGCCAGTGCCCTCGCCAGTGCAACGCGCTGTTGTTGCCCACCGGAAAGCTCGTGAGGATAGCGGCCGGAAAGGTGCCCTAAACCCACCAGTTCAAGCAACTCTTCACTTATTTTTTTCTTCTCTTTATGCGTTTTTTTATTGAGACCAAAACAGATATTGGCGCGTACGTCCATATGCGGAAACAGCGCATAATCCTGAAAAACCATACCAAGATGGCGTTTATGAGGCGCTAGACTGTAACCTGCTTTTGACACAACATCACCACGCAACTGAACCTCTCCACTCGTCACGGATTCAAACCCGGCAATGGCACGTAGTGCGG
>CAYXVC010000054.1:0-14996 GCA_964468225.1 uncultured Gammaproteobacteria bacterium | reverse complement strand
CGGTAAGCTTCCTCAATATTATCTACAATGGCGCGTACCGGCTCAGCCACACCTGGCGTATACGCCAAAGCAAGATCGTCTTGTGAAATGCAGGATTTCGTCAACTCAATACAAATTTTCCCCGGTTCGGGATGAGCATGATAGTCAAGTGCCGCTTTTTTTCTCTCATCATTCATCAAAGATCCATCCTGTTAATCTTTTGGTTTTAACAATTAAAAAAGGGGCGCTCCCAAAAATAAGAGGCCCCTTTTTCTGTGTATCCGTGCAATGTTCCGATAAATCCCTTTACCGTCACAAGATAGCTTATAACTTAATGCTTCATACTATACTTCTGGCGGAACTTATCAACACGTCCAGCAGTATCCAGAATTTTCTGTTGCCCTGTATAAAAAGGGTGACAAGCAGCGCATACATCTAATTGCAAATCTTTACCATGAGTTGAACGGGTAATAAATTTGTTACCACAACCACATGCTACATTAATATCTTTGTATTCCGGGTGTATATCCGCCTTCATCTTTAAAACGCTCTCAATCCGTCATCTGTTCATAGTTGTTCAATAGCTGCCGTTAATCTACTCGGATACCGCAATTATCAAACTTAAGGGAACAGCGAATAATACGCAAGCTCGCGTAGAACGGCAACCCCTAATTTTATATTAAAAAATAAAGACAAGGAAAAAGCATGGAACGCTCTACAGTTTATCAGAATATTTTTCAACACGAACGCCTTGGTCTTGATGTAGAAACCATCAAACATTCGTTAGTTCAGCGCCTGGAATACAGCATTGGTAAAGACCGTTTTACAGCAACGCCCCGTGACTGGTTCAACGCGCTTGCTTACGTGACGCGTGATCGTCTGACCGAGCGCTGGATGGAAACCATGCGAACCTACTATAACAAAGATGCCAAGCGTGTTTATTACCTGTCACTGGAGTTTTTAATCGGCAGAACACTCACTAATAGCCTGCTCAATCTGGATATTTATGACAACTGTGCTGAGGCTCTTCAGGAGATTGGTGTAAATCTGGAAGATATTCTTGATATCGAGCCAGATGCAGCCTTAGGTAACGGTGGTTTAGGCCGTTTGGCAGCTTGCTTTCTTGACTCCATGGCAACTTTAAACCTGCCGGGCTATGGTTATGGAATCCGTTATGAATATGGCATGTTTAATCAAAAAATAGAGAAAGGTCACCAGATTGAGCATCCAGACAACTGGTTACGGTATAGCAATCCTTGGGAATTTCCACGCGCTGAAGTGCTCTACCCCGTTAAATTTAATGGAAAAATCATTCAATATCCGGATGATAAGGGCGATATGCGATATCACTGGATTGAAACCGATGATGTCATGGCCATGGCTTACGATACGCCCATCCCTGGCTATAAAACAGACACTGTTAATAACATGCGATTATGGTCTGCAAAATCTTCTCGTGATTTTGAGCTTAAATACTTCAACCAGGGCGACTACATCAAAGCCGTTGAAAGTAAAAATGACTCGGAAAATATTTCCAAAGTACTCTATCCCGACGATACGACATTAACCGGAAAAACATTGCGCCTGAAACAGCAATACTTTTTTGTATGTGCATCTCTGCAGGATATTCTTTACCGCTTTAAAAAGCATCATGACTCATTTGATGAGCTGCCCAACAAGGTCGCTATTCAGCTCAACGACACCCATCCTGCGATTGCTATCCCGGAACTCATGCGCATTCTTGTGGACACCCACCATCTAAGCTGGGATACCGCATGGGATATCACCACTCGCACATTTGCTTATACGAACCATACCTTAATGCCAGAAGCGCTCGAAACATGGCCGGTAAAATTGTTTGAAAAAATGTTACCACGCCATTTGCAAATTATTTACGACATCAACCATCACTTTCTTATTGAAGTCTCCCATCGCTTTCCAGGCAATCAGGATATGCTTCAGGAGTTATCAATTATAGATGAAAATGGTGAAAAACGAATTCGCATGGCACATCTGGCCATCGTCGGCAGCCACAAGGTCAATGGTGTTGCCGAGCTTCATACCCAGCTCATGAAATCCACCATTTTTTCAAAATTTAATCAACATTTCCCTGACAAAATTATAAATAAAACCAATGGTATAACACCAAGGCGGTGGTTAAACCAGGCGAATAAGGAATTAGCACAACTGATTACAGCTAAAATTGGTGATGAGTGGATTACAGATCTGGATAAACTAAAAGCACTGAATTCACTTAAAAATAATAAAAAGTTCCAGCAGGAAATACGTGATATCAAACAGCACAATAAGCAAAATTTGGCTGAAATGATTACCAAAGAGCTGGGAATACAGATCAATACAAAATCAATTTTTGACATACAAGTGAAGCGTATTCACGAATACAAACGTCAACTACTCAACGTATTACACATTATTACGCTCTACAACCGCATCCGCCATAACCCACAAACGAGCACCGTTCCTCGCACCTTTATTTTTGCTGGCAAGGCTGCCCCTGCCTATACAATGGCCAAGCTCATCATTAAACTCATTAACAGTGTTGCAGACATCGTTAATAATGATCCTGTCATAGGGGATCGTATGAAAGTTGTATTTCTTCCAAATTATAACGTTTCAGCGGCTCAAAAAATTATTCCTGCTTGTGATCTTTCAGAGCAAATTTCAACAGCAGGCACAGAAGCCTCTGGTACCAGTAATATGAAATTTGCACTTAACGGCGCATTGACTATTGGTACACTGGACGGCGCTAATATTGAAATCAGAGAAGAGGTGGGTGAAGAGAATATTTTTATTTTCGGCATGACTACCGCAGAGGTCGAAACACTTCGTGCGAACGGCTATAACCCTAAAGACTATTACCATGCCAATCACGAGCTAAAAGAGACCATTGATATGATCGGTTCTGGCTACTTTTCCCCCCGAGATATTGATCTCTTTCAACCTATCGTTGATACACTGCTAAATCATGGCGATCAATATTGCCTGCTCGCGGATTACGCATCCTATGTCGCTTGTCAGGAAACCGTTTCAGACCTATACCTCAAGCCTCAAGTATGGACACAAAAAACTATTGCTAACATTGCCAACATGGGTAAATTTTCAAGTGACCGTACCATTGCTGAATATGCAAAAGAGATCTGGAATACAAAACCTGTAAAAGTGAAGTTGTAGAAATAAAAAGGGCGACAAACTTACGTTTGCCGCCCTTCACCATAAAAATGTAAGTATTTATTACTACTTACGCTTCATGGATTCAAAAAATTCACCATTTGTTTTTGTATCTTTTAATTTATCCAGCAAAAAGTCCATGGCGGCCAGATCTTCCATTGGGTGTAACAGTTTACGCAATATCCAGACTTTTTGTAATTCATCAGGCTTGCATAATAACTCTTCACGACGCGTTCCTGAACGATTGATGTTAATCGCCGGGTAGATACGTTTTTCAGCAATTTTACGATCAAGGTGCAACTCCATATTACCCGTTCCCTTGAACTCTTCGTAAATAACATCGTCCATACGTGAGCCCGTTTCAACCAGTGCTGTTGCAATGATGGTCAAACTACCACCTTCTTCAACATTACGTGCCGCACCAAAAAAACGTTTAGGACGTTGCAATGCATTTGCATCCACACCACCCGTCAAAACCTTACCCGAAGAAGGTGCCACTGTATTGTACGCGCGAGCAAGCCGTGTGATGGAATCAAGCAAAATGACGACATCATGCTTGTGTTCAACAAGGCGTTTTGCCTTTTCAATCACCATTTCAGCTACCTGAACATGACGACTGGCTGGCTCATCAAAAGTACTGGAGACCACTTCGCCAAGTACCGAGCGTGACATTTCCGTCACCTCTTCCGGGCGCTCATCAATCAGTAAAACAATCAGGTAACATTCTGGGTGGCTCGTTGCAATCGATTGGGCAATCGTTTGCATCATCATTGTCTTACCCGCTTTGGGTGGCGAAACAATTAAACCACGCTGCCCTTTTCCTATGGGTGAAACAAGTTCGATAATACGGGATGTTAAATCCTCTGTACTGCCATTACCCTGTTCCAAATTAAAACGCTCCTGAGCAAACAGAGGTGTCAAATTTTCAAATAAAACCTTATGTTTAGCATTTTCTGGGGCATCAAAATTAATTTTATCCACTTTAAGCAGAGCAAAGTAACGTTCGCCATCTTTAGGTGGGCGAATTTTTCCAGCAACAGTGTCCCCGGTTCGTAAACTGAAACGTCTGATTTGGCTGGGTGATACATAAATATCATCTGGCCCAGCTAAATAAGAACTATCCGCCGAACGCAAAAAACCAAACCCGTCTTGCAAAATTTCCAGCACACCATCACCAAAAATATTTTCACCTTTTTTAGCATGCGCTTTCAAAATGGAAAATATAATATCCTGCTTTCTTGCTCGGGAAACATTATCGACCCCCATAGATTTAGCAAGGTCAAGCAGTTCGGTAACGGGAAGTTTTTTAAGTTCGGTAAGGTTCATAATTTATCTATTCACATGAATTTTATGAGGAAACCAGAGGTCGACTGGTTGAATTTGATTTCTTCGGCGGGATGAGAAGTTAGCCTGGTGGCTAACAATAGGTTTGTTAATTTGTAATACCAATTTAAATAAAGCCCCATCTTTCTAATGGGGCACAATACATCTACAGGTTGCTATCAATAAATGCGGTCAATTGTGACTTGGAAACCGCACCCACCCGTGTCGCTTCCACATTTCCATTTTTAAATAACATAATCGTTGGAATTCCTCGAATACCAAATTTGGGTGGTGTCACAGGGTTGTCGTCAATATTAAGCTTTGCTACTTTTATTTTACCCACATATTCATCGGCAATTTCGTCTAGAATTGGGGCAATCATTTTACATGGACCACACCAATCAGCCCAAAAATCAACCAACACTGGAACTTCAGCCTTCAGTACTTCAGCGTCATAATTTGCATCAGTTACATAAATCATGTTTTCGCTCACCTAGTCTCTCCTTTAGAGCAGAAATTTTTAAAATCAACAAAACCAAACAAAAAAAACAGACCCTCGACCAAAGCATGTATTTATTACACGAAATTAAGTAAAAAATTTGAGGGTTTTATTTATAATGCAGGATTACTATCGACAGATATATCTTACATTTGAGCTCAAACGACGGGAAATTGCAACCCTAATCATAAATTTTTCATCTATTCAGATATTATTTCTAGTGTCGAAAATGCCTCATTCCACTAAAAACCATTGCAATATTATGTTCATTAGCAGCGGCAATCACTTCTTCATCACGCATGGATCCACCGGGCTGTATCACGGCAGTGACACCCACTTCTGCGGCACTATCCAGGCCATCACGAAATGGAAAAAATGCATCTGAGGCCATCACGGAACCCTTAACTTCAAGACCTGCATCAGCTGCTTTAATAGCCGCAATACGCGCACTATAGACTCGACTCATCTGCCCTGCGCCCACACCTATTGTTTGATGGTTTTTGCAGTAAACAATCGCATTGGACTTTACGAACTTTGCCACTTTCCATGAAAATAGCAGATCTCTTATTTCACTTTCACTCGGTTTACGCTCCGTCACTATTTTTAAATCAGCCTGATTGATCATACCTTGATCACGATCTTGCAGCAATAAACCACCGGTGACTCGTTTGTAATCCCATGCGGCATGACTCTGTTTTTCCCACTCACCACAGCTTAATACTCGAACATTAGGTTTGTTGGCAAAAACAGCCAAAGCATCGCTGGAAACTCCTGGAGCAATCACAACTTCAACAAACTGGCGTTCAATCAAAACCTTCGCTGTTTCTGCGTCAAGCACTCGGTTAAACGCAATAATACCACCAAAAGCAGATGTGGGATCCGTTTCATAAGCGCGCTCATAGGCAGCTAATAAATTTTCACCCATGGCAACACCACAAGGGTTTGCATGCTTTACAATCACACAGGCTGGCTCTGAATCAAATGATTTAACACACTCCAGCGCGGCATCAGTATCGGCAATATTGTTAAACGAAAGTGCCTTGCCCTGCAACTGACGTGCCGTGCCAACACTGGCCCCAGCCAGTGAAGGCTCCACATAAAAAGCTGCTTTTTGGTGTGGATTCTCCCCATAACGCAACTCTTGCGCTTTCAGGTATTGCGCATTATAGGTACGCGGAAAATCTGCACGCTCCCCTGAACTCTGTACTGTTCCTAAATAGTTTGCAATGGCACCATCATACTTTGCTGTATGCTCAAAAGTTTTTACTGCCAGAGAAAAGCGCACAGCATCCGATACTGAACCCTCATTTTCCCGCATCTCCTTAAGTACTTTTGTGTAATCATCCGCATCAACCACCACACTGACTGAAGCATGATTCTTTGCAGCCGCACGTAGCATGGTAGGGCCACCAATATCAATATTTTCAATCGCATCAATTAACGTACAATCGGGCTGAGCAACCGTTTTAGCAAATGGATACAAATTAACCACGAGCAAATCTATTGCTCCAATACCGTGCTCCGCCATGACAGCATCATCAACACCGCGCCGCCCCAATAATCCACCATGAATTTTGGGGTGCAGCGTTTTAACGCGACCCTCCATCATTTCAGGAAAACCCGTATAGCTCGACACTTCGATCACAGTAATACCATGCTCACTGAGTAATTTGGCCGTTCCGCCCGTCGATAATATTTCTACCCCAAACTCTTGCTGTAATTTCCGGGCAAAATCGACGATACCATTTTTGTCTGAAACACTTATCAGCACACGTTTGATTTTCAACACAAATTTTCCTTAACTACTAGATAAAATCTATTTGAAGCCCTAACCCAAATCGTACAATTTTAATTTTTTACGGAGAGTTGTTCGATTGAGGCCGAGTAATTTTGCTGCTCTGCTCTGATTACCTTCGGTATATTTCATTACGACTTCAAGAAGCGGCAGCTCGACTTCACTTAATACCATTTGATAAATATTTTCTGGCGGCAGTCCACCATCAAGATCCTTGAAATACGTCTCAAGCGCAATTCGCATACAACCACTTAATGGCTGTTTACGCCGTTCAACAAAAGCATCCTGCTTTAATTTATATTCGCTCATGCGACCCTATCCAGACAATCAAAAAAATTATGAGTTAAATTTACTTGCTGCTCTGATGAATCCAGTCGATTCACTCGATGACGAAATTCCGCGGCTCCAGCGTACCCTTTACTAAACCAGGACAAATGCTTCCTTGCCATACGCACTCCAGTGTATTCACCATAAAATTTATACATTTTTTGTAGATGATTTAACACCATCATTTTTATCTCAACAGTTGCAGGCTGAGGTGGAACTTCCCCTGTTTTCAAGTACGCGGCAATATCACGAAAAATCCAGGGCCGCCCTTGTGCCGCACGACCAATCATGACAGCATCAACCCCTGTATAGTCAAGTACAAATTTTGCTTTTTTTGGTGAAGTAATATCACCATTGGCAATCACTGGAATCTCCACCGCTACTTTAATATCAGCAATGGTATCGTATTCAGCATCGCCACGGTATCCGCAAGCACGTGTACGTCCATGTACTGCCAAAGCCTGAACTCCAGACTCCTCTGCAATTCGAGCAATAACGGCTCCATTACGGCTGCCTGTATCCCAACCCGTACGTATTTTGAGTGTCACTGGCACATCAACAGCTTTAACAACAGCTTCCAGAATTTCTCCTACAAGCTTCTCGTTTTGCAATAGTGCAGACCCCGCCATGACATTGCATATTTTTTTTGCCGGGCAACCCATATTAATATCAATAATTTGTGCGCCATTTTCGACATTCATTTGAGCGGCCTTTGCCATAAGCACAGGATCAGCACCGACAATTTGAACAGAACGTGGCGCATCATCCGCATCAGCAAATGTCGCTCGTCGCCGTGTTTTATCACTTCCCCACAGCAATGAATTGGATGAGACCATCTCAGACACCGCCAAACCTGCACCCCACTGCCTGCACAATTGACGAAAGGGCGCATCCGTCACTCCTGCCATAGGAGCAAGTATCAAATTATTTGTAAGTTCGTATGGACCGATTCGCATGAAATTTTACTTCGAGAGGCCTGCTAAAAGAACCACATATCATACCAGAAAATACTCACCCATCCAGTGCTCCGCCACAACTACTTCCTTGGCCAGCCGTGCAACCATAACAGTGCCCTTTAACAACAACAGGCTGCCCCTCAAGCATATCTGTTGTTAATTCAGATATGTGCCAACTATTTTTTCCGGATCGCTGCAAAGGCAAGTCAAGCATTTGATTAAAATCACAGTCATAGACAAAACCTTGCCAATCAACACTCAATTGATTGCGACACATTAAGTTTTCCATATTCTCTGGTCGGTATGCATCGTTCAGTAACTGCATATACCCATCAAACTCGCCTTTTGACACTAACATACTGCCAAAACGATTGATCGGCATGTTTGTTAGTGTAAATAACTGATTAAACTCTACGCCAAAATTTTCCTTTAGGTATTTTTTATAATCGGACTCCAAGGCAACCTGCGGGGGTGGCAAAACAGGGCCTTGTGGATTATAGACAAGATTTAACACCAAACCTGACTCAGCTTTTCCATAACCTAAAGCATTCAACCGCCTCAGCCCTTTAATACTTGCAGAAAAGGTACCTCGACCTCGCTGTTTATCAACATTATCTTCAAGGTAGCATGGCAGCGAAGCCACCACGTCTACTCTGTTTTCTGCTAAAAAACCAGCCATCTCTTCATAACCCGTTTCTTCGAGAATGGTGAGATTGCACCGATCAATCACATTAACTTCCAACGCTCTGGCACGCCCGACCAAATAACGAAAGTGCCGATTCATCTCCGGTGCACCTCCCGTCAGATCCAGTGCTTTGATACCACTTCGCTCCAAAAACCTGATGATATCGTCAATAACATTGCGCTCCATCATTTCAGTCCGCTTAGGGCTCGCATCAACATGGCAATGCAAACATTGCAAATTACAGCGATACCCCAGATTGACCTGCAACACCTCCATTTTTTTTCTGGCTACCGATGGAAATGGCCACTCTTCAAGCAGCGGTAATGTATCAAGCATCCAGTTATTTCTCCGTCGTTATTTCGAAACCCTTCACCAAAAAAATAAACATGTATGTGATAAGTATCACAAAAACTTACAATTTATTTTAAAGTATGTAAGAATGCGCGTGCGTTTGCTCAAGTTTATCCAGCATACGCCGTTAACATGTTCGCAAGGACGCAACCACAAGCAGCAAGGAATAAGGATAGCGCTGCAATAGAAGGATGTGGCATGTTGTGTCTCTGTGTAAATCGTACCACATGGATCGGTTCTGACAGGAAGTCAGTCGCAAAGGATAAGGATTGCAATGCAATTGGTCAATGGAACGACCTTGGCAAGATAGATGCCGCACACAGATGCGATTTTAGTTTCACAGGAGTGAAACCAAAATAATGGAAGCAGTATGCAAGGGTAGGGAAGAAGCACGTATTTGGAAGGCAAGATGCCGCTATGTCACATGGAGTGACCGCATGGAAGCAACAGTCGCGAAGGATTAGGGACAGATGCGATTGAAACTCAGGGAGTAAAGGACTGTACGCACTACGCGTACCTTAAGATCATGGGATATGATCATTTTTGGCCAAGGACGGCCTCACCAGTTTTTTCCATCCAAACAATTTAATCTTACAGAAAACCCGAACTGTCCTGCACATACGTTGGCATGATTTTCTGTTCGGTTTACGAAAGTACCAGCCCCCCAACTTCCTCAAACAATCCCAAAAAATCAACTTCCATCCACACGCCGCTCTCACCCAAAGTAGAATGCCGTTTTAAAATAGTGGGAATTTTTACCGAACTCTCCTCCTCAACTTTTTCAAAATTTATGGCCTGAGGTAAAGTATCAATCAAAAAACCCACAGCACCATCACCTTTGCCAACAACCAGAGTATGAGACTGATTATCTTGAGAAGTGCAGCACTCTTCATCAAAAAACAGCTCTTTCAGATCAAAGATTGAAATAATATTGCCGCGATGATTAATCACGCCTTTAAACCATTTTGGCGTATTGGGCACAGGATAAATCTCGCCTTCATCAACTACTTCATTTAGAGTCTGTGAAGGAAGCAATAAATAAAGTGTCCCCACTCGAACGCCATAGCGTACTATTTCAGCATCAGATGGAAGACTAGCTTCACTCAAAATATCAGTACACTCCATTCCCTCAGTATTCATCATCACCCTGTTTTTTCCTTTATTTTCGATAGATATATCTGAATATCGTCTTTAAACCGCATAATGATTAGGAAATAGAACCCAAAAATAATACCTATTATTGAATTTTCTTCAAACGCAAGTTGAGAAATGGCCTTAAATTTTCTATCCTTCTACCTATTTTGAATTAAGGTATCACCAAATGCAGAAGATTTTCTGGGCATTAGCCTACTTTTCAAGCGATAGAAAAACGGGCAACGTTTCAATTATTAAACATAATAAAACGACAACGATAAAAGAAATTCCGCTCGACCCTGCCATTGACGCTGAAAAGCCTTACAAGCCCGTTTTTCTTGGCATAAGCCAAAATGAAAAAATCATTTTAATGGATCCTGTTTCAAAAGAGCTATGCTTTGCTGACCGCTTCCCAACCGATGCGTTTCCTGCTCACGCTTACCCAGACCCTTACTCTGATCGAATTTGGTATATGAATGATGGTGACAAACAGACCGGCAACGACACACTTAATTGTGACACTCAAGGCTCTTCTGTCATGGTTGTCACCTTAAATAAAACAAGCCAAGGTAAAACTTCCAAAGTCTTAAAAACCATCTGTGTAGGGCGCGGCCACCATAACGCAACATTTACAGAGCCTTCTGAAAACGCCCCCGATGTTCCTCGCCGAGCATTCATCTCCAACTTGAAAGATGGCACTCTTTCAGTCATCGGCAATGACCCTGACGATGAAAAAACCTGGTTAAAAATTGTTGCAACTATTAATTTATGTAATGCCGAAAAAGAAGAAAATGGTGAAACAAGCATCCCCAACAACTCATTTCCACATGGCACTGACTATTCACCCTTAACTGGAAAGTTGTATTGCCTCAGTAACGGTTACGAACAAATACAGGTCATTGACCCGATCAAAAATGTTATTGAAAATACAATTGAACTCAAAGGAAGTCGCAATCTGTTATTGCATCCAGCGGGACGGTTTTTAATTGGCAAAGGTGCAGACCGCAAATCCGATCCCGACCATGTGATTGCTGAGCTGCCTATTATTGATGTACTCAAAGGTACTATTGCAAGCGTTGTGAAAATACCCAATGTCTATGCCGCCAAATATACCTTCAGCCCGACAGGCGACAAACTCTATCTCGCTTGCGCAGCATCAGGCAATGATGAACAACAAAAAAATGCAAAAACTGACATTATTCAGGTATATGATACGTCTGCGCTACCCGACATGCCGCTGCTCACTGAAATTAAAGTAGGGCAAGCTCAATGTGGCAGCCGCTCTGCTGATATACTCATGCAACAAGATGGCTCGACACCCTATGTATTTGTGACCAACCCAACGGATGGTTCCATGAGTGTTATTGATGCAGCGAGCAATACCGTGATTGAAACAGTTGTGCTTAAAAATACCTCAAGCCATGCCCGTCTCTACGACATATAAATCACAAGAGCAAAATTAAGCCATGAAATATCCAACGGACGATTTACGCATCACAGCAGTCAAAGAGTTACTCTCACCAGAGGAAGTGCATCAAGAGCACCCGATTACAAAATCTGCTGCAGAGTTGATCTACAACACCCGACAACAAGAGCACGATATTCTGACTGGAAAGGATGATCGCTTAATCGTGATTGTTGGGCCCTGCTCCATACATGACCCTAAAGCCGCCTGTGATTATGCGGCTCGTTTAAAAGAAGTCCGCGAAACACTCAAGGATGACCTGCTCATCATTATGCGCGTTTACTTCGAAAAGCCACGCACTCGTGTGGGCTGGAAAGGGCTGATCAATGACCCTGATCTGGACGGCAGCTTTCATATCAACAAAGGCTTGAATCTGGCTCGTAAATTACTATTAGAGCTTAATGAAATGGGCGTGCCTGCGGCAACCGAATATCTGGATCTCATCAGCCCACAATACGTCGCCGATCTGATTAGCTGGGGTGCCATCGGTGCTCGTACCACAGAAAGTCAGGCGCACCGTGAACTGGCTTCGGGCTTATCCTGCCCAGCGGGATTTAAAAATGGTACCGATGGCAACCTGAATATTGCCGTTGATGCCATCTGCTCAGCATCGCAACCTCATAACTTTCTTTCCGTCACCAAAGCAGGGTGCTCTGCAATTTTTTCTACTAAAGGCAATGATGACTGCCACATTATTTTACGGGGAGGGAACAATGCCCCTAATTACGATGCCAATTCCGTCAATCTTGCATGTCAGGCTTTGAAGAACGCCGGATTACGTGAAAATATCATGATTGATCTTAGCCATGCCAACAGCAACAAACAACCCGAAAAACAGACGCAAGTTGGAGAAAATGTTGCAAAACAAATTGCGACTGGAGATCAACGAATTATCGGAATCATGATCGAAAGCCACTTAATAGGTGGACGACAAAATATTGTAGACGGCAAAGCCCCGACCTACGGACAAAGCATCACTGATGGCTGTTTAAGTTGGGATGATTCCGTTCCACTACTAAAAAACCTTGCGGCTTCAGTACGGCATCGGCGTAAAAAATAATTTTCAGAAAAGCAACGAAAAATACGCTACAATGTGGGGCTTTTTTCTGGGCATGAAATATTTTTTCTCTCCTGGGAGAATTTCGTACATTAAAAATCCTAACCGGAGAGATTGCCATGGCAGCGAATGCTAAAAGAAGATCTGTAATGACCCTCTATTCGGGCGCAAACTGTCCACTCAGTCACCGCACCCGGATCGTTCTTGCTGAAAAGAATGTGACCGCAGAAATTGTTATGGTAGAAAAAAACCGTCTTCCGGAAGATTTAATTGATCTGAACCCATACAATACGCTCCCTACATTAGTGGATCGTGACCTTGCGCTGTTTAACTCCAAAATCATCATGGAGTACCTTGATGAACGCTACCCACACCCTCCATTAATGCCGGTAGAACCTGTTATGCGCGCCCGTACCCGGCTGATGCTGTATCGTATTGATCGTGACTGGTATAGCCAACTACCGGATATTTTAGGTAAAGATGATAAAAAAGCAGCTAAGGCTCGTAAAGTTATTCGTGACGGCTTAACTGTTATCGCCCCTATTTTTGAGCAAAAAGACTTTTTTATCAGCGATGAATTTTCACTACTGGACTGTAGTGTTGCTCCGCTTTTATGGCGCCTGCCTTACTATAATATTCAGCTCACTGCTGCTGCAAAACCTGTCTTGAAATATGCCGAACGTCTGTTCGAACGTGAATCGTTTCAAGTCAGTTTGACTGAAGCTGAACGCGAATTAAGAGACTAAGAACGCGTGCAAGAACAAAATAATACCTCCATGACTCCCATTCGTCCGTACTTGCTACGAGCCGTTTATGATTGGATTGTAGATAACAATTATACCCCTTATATTCTGGTCGATACCCGACAGGATGGGGTTGTGGTTCCTACGCAACATATCGAAAATAATAAAATCATACTGAATCTCAGCCCTGGTTCAGTCCGAAATTTATCTTTTGAAAATGATTGGGTCATGTTCAACGCTCGCTTTTCAGGGGTTGCCAGGGATATTGAAGTCCCTATAAGCGCGGTGAATGCTATTTATGCAAAAGAAAATGGCCAAGGCATGGTGTTTGACCAAAACCAGGAAGAGGCCATCCAGCCAGAGCCAGCCACTCAAAATCCCCCTAAGAAAAAGCCCCCTTCAAAACCTTCTTTAAAGATTGTTAAATAACAAGCATGAGGAGTAACAAAGTATGACAATGGATGATCGCGACGGCATCATCTGGTTCGATGGTGAGCTGGTTCCCTGGCGTGAAGCTAAAATCCACGTATTAACTCACACACTGCATTACGGCATGGGTGTCTTTGAAGGTATTCGAGCGTATAAAACAGATAAAGGGGCGGCAATATTTCGCTTGCATGAGCATACCGACCGCCTGTTTCGCTCAGCTCATATCATGGAAATGGATATGCCTTTTGATAAAGAGACAATCAATGAGGCAACTCTGACTGCCATACGTGAAAATAATCTGGAAAGTGGCTATATCCGACCCATGTGTTTTTATGGTTCTGAAAGCATGGGCATACGCGCCAGTAATCTGAAAGTACATGTTGTTATTGCCGCATGGACATGGGGTTCATACATGGGCAAGGAAAACATGAAAAATGGAATCAAGGTTCAAACCTCTTCCTACACACGCCATCATGTCAATATCTCTATGTGCAAAGCCAAAGCCAATGGCCATTACATTAATTCAATGCTGGCACTCCACGAAGCAATACGCCACGGCTGTGATGAAGCGATGTTATTGGATAACGAAGGTTATGTCGCTGAAGGTAGTGGTGAAAATATTTTTATCATTCGCGATGGCGTGATCTATACCCCGGATCTGACTTCAGCTCTGGATGGTATTACTCGTCATACAATATTCCAATTGGCGGATGAATTAGGCATTGAAGTCAAAGAAAAGCGTATTACTCGTGATGAGGTTTATATTGCTGATGAGGCTTTTTTTACAGGTACGGCCGCAGAAGTCACGCCGATACGTGAAGTGGATGGGCGCTCAATCGGGTCTGGCACACGCGGGCCTATCACCCAAAAAATACAAACCAACTATTTCAATTTAGTGCATGGTCGCACCAAAACTCATCCTGAGTGGTTAACTTTGGTGTATCCCTAACCCTCTGGACACCTTTACCTATATAAAGCAAAGGTGTCCACTTTTTAATTTCGTGCTCGTTCCTTAACTATTCAACCGTCACTGATTTAGCCAGATTACGTGGTTGATCAACATC
>CAYXVC010000053.1:6431-15096 GCA_964468225.1 uncultured Gammaproteobacteria bacterium | reverse complement strand
CCTGAACCCGACATTACCAGAACTAAAGAGTCTCGTACGTGGAGGGTTCGCTTTGTGCTGCAGAGAGTGGAGTGTTTGCAAAGTACACCATTAAATTTACCATCAGCAGCATTGTATTGGCCATTTTCATTGAAGTCGAAAAAGGTATCCTGCCCTGAATCAAAGGCACTGTTTTCATTGATATCAAGAAAGGCTTCAGGTAAATCGGTAAAAGCTTCTCCATCGTCAAAAACAAAGTTTCCATTTTCATCTGTGAAGCTCTCTTCACCTACTGCTGTTGCGGTGATTGTAGCTCGGCCCCCATAGGGTTGTCCGAGTGGCGCGGTGCCTGGTTGCGGGCCAATATTTGGAGTACCTGTTTCCACACAGTTATTAAGTACGACATCAATATCAGTACCAACAATTGAGTTGTCACCAAGTGTTTGTCCACAGGGGCGGACATCCTGGCTGAACCAGGTCACAGAGCAAACTCCACCTGAGGTTAAACAGGAGCCTTCAATGCTTCCGCCCTCTGTTGTAAAAGTGATGGCCGTACCATCGGGTACTGGATTATTAAAGCGATCCGCTAAACGCGCGGTGATTTCGACTTCTTCACCATCGTAATTCCATGCCTCAGGGTTCAGTGTGGCGGCACTGAGTGAAAAGCTATTTTGGTCCGGCAGCCCCGTTGTTATTGTGAGTTGATCGGATTGCGTTTTTAGTTGTGGTGAAGAGTTTGTGACAGTGGCAGTAATTCTGATCGGTGTTGACACGGTACCTGATTGCACAACAGTTTGTACTTCACCTTGAGAGTTTGTGGTTCCTGTTTCGGGGGTCAGCGCCAAGCCACCGATGGTTGTATTGAGTGAAAAGGTGACCTCTTCATCGGCAACGGGGCCACCGACTTCGTTGAGTACCTTGAAAACAATGGTGGATGTCTCTTCAAGGCCTGCACCGCCTGTACCTTTTAGGGATATATTTGTTGGTGTGGCTGAAATAAACTGAATGGAACCCAATGCTGCTGGAAGCACGTTAACCGTTCCGATCGCTTGGAGTGGTGTGCCATTGACAACAGTAGTTGCAATAATTTTGTCATTGCCTGAGCAACCTTTGGCAATATAAGTGCTGGAGGCTCTTCCTGCAAAAGTGGAGGCTGGAGAGGTGAGTTCTGCAAGCCCTGTTTTTTCACACTCGGAATTAAAAACAACATCGGTGGGTGTGGTGTATAAATTACCAGCTTCATCCACCAGATCCACGGTGATACCTGTCGATGCACCAGCAGAAAGGGAACTTAGGCCGATATCAAGTGTTCCAGTAACAAATGAGCTGCCACTGCCGCTACCGATTCGTATGATTGGGGTAGTAGTGTCACCGCCACTGCTGTCATCACCACCCGTTGAGGCATTGGTGTCTCCTGATGGGGTGCCTTTGGAGTCTTTATCAAAAAAAGCACTCTCACTGCCACATGCGGTCAGTAATAGCAGTATAGGTATCAATAATTGTTTTTTCACAACGTGCGACCTCCGTGTCTTCTATTCTTAAGAATTACTGTGGGTTAAGGTTATATGACTCTTTCAAAATTTTGGGTGTAACAAAAATCAGTAACTCATCTTTGGTATCAACGCGTTGCGTTCTGCGAAAAAGTGCGCCAAGGTATGGAATGTCACCCAAGAGAGGAACCTGGCTTGTATCATTGCGTTTTACTTGCTCATACACACCACCAAGCACTACAGTATCCCCATTTTTTATCAGTATTTGTGTCGTCACTTCTTTGGTATCAATGCTGGGGATACCCTGGAATATCTTTCCGACACGGTCTTTGTTGACGGTGATATCGAGTAACACTCGATCATCCGGTGTAATTTGTGGCGTGACCTTCAGGCTTAATACTGCCTTTTTAAAAGCAACTGCGGGCACATTGCTTGCACCCGATGCAGGCGTGATGTAAGGGATTTCTGTGCCCTGCTCAATGGTTGCTTCGCGTTGATTTGATGTGATCACTCGCGGGCTGGAGACCACTTCCCCACGGTTTTCTGCTTGCATCGCAGAGAGTTCAAGATCCAGCAGGTAATCTGAGCCCAGAATAGCGAAGGCGATGTTTCCTGTGGGCGCACTGACCGGTAAATTGACATTCAGCCTGTCAGAAAGTCCGGGAAGTGCAATCGGGAATGCGCTGGATGAATTTTGTAAATTAGCAGCCGCACTATTAACCATGGTGTTTGTGCCATTGCCAGAGGCGGTTGTCATCAAGGTCGAACCTCCTTGTTGGCGAATACCTGTGGCACCAAAACGAATCCCCAGGTCTTTACTGAAACCATCATTGGCAATAACGATGCGTGATTCGATGAGTACCTGGCGTACCGGAATGTCCAGTTGAGAGATGAGTCGTCTTAACTCGACTAATTTTTCAGGTGTATCAAGTACCAGTAAAGAGTTTGTACGGATATCAACACTGACCGAACCGCGAGGTGAAAGTAGAGCGCTATCCTCCCCTTTTATCAAATTTGCCATGTCTTGTGCTTTGGCATAATTGACCTGTATTAATTCTGATTGAAGTGGCGAGACTTCTTCCGCCTGTTTTTTGGCTTCAAGTTCTTGCTTTTCCTGAGCGATCACTTCGTTGCTGGGAGCCACCATAATGACGTTGCCGTTTTCCCGCATAGAGAGCCCGTGTGATTTTAAAATAATATCCAGTGCTTGATCCCATGGAACATTATTTAAACGTAATGTAATTTCGCCTTTGACGGCATCACTGGCAATAATGTTGAGTTCTGAAAAGTCAGCAATAATGTCAAGTACTGAGCGAATTTCAATGTTTTGAAAGTTGAGATCCAACTTGTCACCACTGTATTTAGCTTCCCGTTTTTTAGCAAGATCTTGCTGCTCTTGAGTCATGGGCACGACCTCAATAGTGTAGATGTCGCCTGATTGGTAGGCGATATATTCACTGTTTGCTTCCGTGTTGATACGCATTTGAGTGCTGTTGCCTTGCTGGCGAGTATCAATGGTGTGTACTGGTGTGGCAAAGTCAATGACATCAAGGCGTTGTTCCAGTTTTTCAGGCACTTTTGTTCCAACAAAATCAATCACCAGCTGGTTGCCTCGTTTTTGCATATTAATAGAGGGTTTGTGGTCGGAGAGGAGAACCGTTATACGACCTTCACCGGATGTTCCACGATGAAAGTCAATATTGTGAATGGTGTTTTCGTGCGCATGAGCTGTTTCCAGATTTTTCCCCAGGTGCGGGGTGATATTTGAGGCGCTTTCTATAGGGTCTGTTTTGCCTCCGAGCGTGATATAAACTCGATTGCCGCGTACGGACGTTTCATAGGGAACCATTTCTGATAAATTAACGACAACCCGTGTACGGCCTTTTGACTCAACTACTTGGGCAGAATGCACAACACCGGCATTGATTTGTCTCTTTTTCTTTTTAAGATTGCTTTGGGTGTCAGGAAAATCCAGAGCAATACGTGCCGGTTTGTCAATCGTAAAACTGAGTGGCTCGGATGTTGGCTGAGATAATAGCAGTTCAATCTGCACTCTGTTATTAGATAAATTGGAGACATTAATCTCTTCCAGAGCATTTGTTTTTCCGGCAGAAAACACAGAACTGGATGTTAATAAAAATGTAACCAGTATAATCAGACAATATCCGACCTTCCATCCATTTAGATTTGCGAGTTTCATAAAAATACACATCCCTGTTTTATTAATTGAAGCCATTTTTTGAACCAATTATGTTATTGATTAAACGGTAAATCCGTTAGCCGTTCTTGCCATTTGCCCATTCCATCAGGAACGATCTCTTTTAAAACTACTTTTTCATCATTAATATTTGTGACTGTGCCAAAATTCTGCCCAATGCGGGAGCCATGTTTAATGCGAGTTGTTTTACCTTCAGGGGTTTTTATGAGCGCCCAAAGCACACCTTTGAATTTAATAGTGCCAACGGCTTGAAGCGTATCTAGAGGGAAGCTTTCGAGTTCCCCTTTTTTACGCTGTGTATCCGGCATTGGGCCCTGACCTTTTTTTCCTTGCTCCTGTTTCGTTGGCGTGGTGATGAACCAGGAGTGGAATGGATCGCGTAGGTCAGCTACGTCGTAGCTGAAGCTGTCGAAAGACTTGACCTCGGGCAAAGGTTTGATTTTTCCGCTTGGACGAGACTGGACTTCGGCAACGTAGGCTTGCAAGTCTTCAAGCTCATTGTTGCTACAGGCAGCAAGCAGCAAGCAGCTCATCAATAGTAGCGCAGTTTTACAGGTGATCAATCTGGAAGGCATGATTAGTTATCCCCCTCTTCAACATAACGGAAGGTTTTGGCCGTGGCTCGCATGGATAATTCCGTATCCTTGTCTGATTTTCGGGAAATTTCGATATCGTGCAGAGTCACAATTCGAGGCAACGCAACCACATCGCTGACAAATGTACCGAATTGATGATAGTCACCTTTGACGCTGATTTTAATCGGCAGTTCGGCATAAAAATCTACAGGGCGTTCTTTTTCGGGTTTAAATAACTCGAACTCCAGGCCGTTGCTTAAACCCGCTTGAGAGATATCAACTAAAAGTTCGGCAACTTCTGTTTCTCCGGGAAGTTGGCGCAGCATTGAGCCAAAAGATCGTTTCATATCGACCAATTGCTGTTTGTAAGCGTCCAGACTGGCCGCTTTATGCTGTTTGGCTTCAAATGTTTGCTTCAGTTGATCCTCTTTCTTTTGAGCAGTTTCCAGTGTTTCCAGTTGACCCATGGTGTTGAACCAGATTCCTGCAGCCAACATGGCGATGGAGAGTAAAATGACCATGAAAATTTTGACAGAGATGGCCCAGTCACCGATGTCGGTGAAATCCAGGTTTTTAAAATCAGCAGAGAGATTCATATTAATTTAACCCTCCTTCTCTAAAGAATTATCATTATGGCTGATTAATTCAACCCGCAAGGTGAATTCAGCAGCTCGGCGAGCTACTTTTTGATGGGCTTCAATGACATCAAGGCGAGGGTTTTTCAGCCAGTTTGATGCATCCAGCTGGCTCATGAATATAGAGATGCTGGCATTGGATTGTGCAATTCCTTTTAGTGTAATAGTTGTCCCTTTTTGGGTGATATTTGTGAGCGATACACCTTTGGGAAGGGTTTTGACCAACTCATCAAACAGATGCACGATTAATGGCCGCTTGCCTTGCAGATCCTGAATAATGTTCATTCGAGCCAGCAAGTGTTTTTTTTCCGACTCAAGCGTACTGATCTCTTTTATTTTTTGATCGACCAATGTGATTTGCTGTTCGATGTAGCTATTGCGCTGGTGTTGTTCTTCAATTTTGCCACTAAAATGCAAGTGCATATAAAAAATGATCGCCGCCATCAATATTGCGGTTGCAATGAGAGAGCTAAAGAACTGGCGTTCGCGCTCTTTGCGTTGGGCTTCACGCCATGGAAGTAAATTGATATGAGTCATTTTTCGTCAAAGCTCCTCATGGCAAGTCCGCAGGCAATCATAAGTGCGGGGGCATCATCACTGAGCGATTGAACCTTAACGTGGGGTGATAACGACATATTGGAAAACGGGTTTGCAACTGAAGTGGATGTACCTATTTTTTCTTCAATCAACCCTGCAATATCAGGAATTGAGGCACAGCCTCCGGCCAGAATAGTATGATCTACCTTGTTGTATTGGCTGGATGAAAAGAAAAATTGCAAAGCACGGCTGACTTGTTGAGCCATGGCTTCCTTGAATGGAGCCAGAACCTCCGGGATATAGTTATCGGGCAATCCCCCTTCTTTTTTGGCAAGACCCGCTTCTTCATAAGAAAGGCCATAGCGCCGTTGAATCTCTTCGGTGAGTTGTTTGCCGCCGAATACCTGTTCTCGTGTGTATATGATTTTTGCATCATGCACAACGTTCAGGGTTGCCATTGTGGCGCCAATATCTATGATTGCTATCGTTTTTCCCTGCTTGGGAAATTGTGAAGCAATTAATGCAAAAGCGTTTTCCATGGCATACGCTTCGACATCAATAATTTTTGCATGCATTCCGCCTAATTCAACAGCAGCCACTCTGCTATCGACATTTTCGCTGCGAGAGGCGGCTAATAAAACATCGACAGTGTCCGGGTTATCCTGTGTGGGGCCGATAATTTCAAAATCGAGATTAACTTCCTCTAATGGATAAGGAATATACTGATCCGCTTCAAGCTCTATCTGGGCGACCATCTCTTTATCAGAAATATTCGCGGGCATGGTGATGATTTTAGTAATGACTGCGGATCCGGCCACGGCTGCGATGGCATTTTTAGAACGTGTGCCAGAGCGCTTTATGGCACGTTTAACCGATGCAGCCACCGCTTCAAGATCGTTAATATTTTTTTCAACGACGGCATTGGCTGGCAGAGGCGCAACAGCGTAACGTTCTACTTTGAAGCGAGAGCCTGTTTGGCTAAGCTCAACAAGTTTGACGGCTGTTGAGCTAATATCCAGACCAACCAATGGTGAATTTTTGACACTCAGGAGTTTCTTTAAAAATTCCACGTCCTTGTCATCGCTCCGTTGTTTGTTGAGTCGTTATTGAGGTATCAATGTTACGGCTCGTTCGATACAAAACTTAACATTTAGATTAATGTAATGTGTGGATCGATCGTTCCTTCGTTCGCCCTAAACAACGCCCTGCTGAAAAGCAGTATAAAAACTAAGTCCATTTCTCGTCAGTATACTCAACAACGTCTCATTTGTAAGATGTGTGCACTGCTTCTCATGGATTATCAGCAGTTCTGGCAGTGATGCCAATGTAATTGAGTTATACTGCGTCACTTTATATCTCGTTATCTAATCTATGAAGAGAAAATCGCGTATTTTTCGTGTTGTTTTGGCTCTGTTTGCTAGCACTGCTCTAATCGTGATGGTTGCGGTGCTTGGAACTTACTTCTATCTCACACCAAAATTGCCGACAACAGACCATTTGAAAGAGACGCAATTACAAGTGCCTCTGCGAATTTATACCCAAGATGGAAAACTGATGGGTGAGTTCGGTGAAATGAAGCGTATTCCCATTCGCTTTTCTGATTTGCCGGATATGATGGTGAAGGCCGTTTTATCGGCAGAAGATGATCGGTTTTTTGAGCATCCCGGGGTCGATTATCAAGGTCTTTTACGCGCGGCATTCGTATTGGTGACAACGGGTGATAAAACGCAAGGCGGGAGTACCATTACGATGCAGGTGGCACGTAATTTCTTCCTGAGCCCTGAAAAAACCTACTTACGTAAATTGAACGAAATTCTGCTCTCACTAAAAATTGAGCGCGAATTGAGTAAAGAAGAGATTCTCGAGCTTTATTTTAATAAAATTTATTTTGGTAATCGTGCTTATGGCATTGCCTCCGCATCGCAAGCCTATTATGGCGCACCTCTGGATCAGTTGACCATTGCCCAAATGGCCATGCTGGCAGGTTTGCCTAAAGCACCTTCATCAATGAACCCTATTGTGAACCCACCCCGTGCTCTGATTCGTCGTAACTATGTGCTTAAACGCATGGTGACATTGGGTCATATTAATCAAGAGACTTATCAGCAAGCTTTAAACGAAGAGGATCATGCACGAAACTATGGTTTTTCGATTGATATTGAAGCGCCCTATGTCGCTGAGATGGTGCGGTCGCAGATGGTTGAGCGTTTTGGTAAGGAGATTTATACGAAAGGTTATAAAGTTTTTACGACGTTAGACAGTCGTTTGCAGGAATCTGCCAATACTGCCCTGCGCCAGGCACTGCTGGAATATGATCGTCGCCATGGCTATCGGGGTGCAGAAGAGCGTATTGCTCTTGATGATCCATCGGCGTGGCAATCTGCGCTTAAAAAATACCGTCCGTTTGGACAGTTAACACCGGCTTTGGTTACTAAGGTCGAAAAGCAGTCGGTCGTTGTGCAGTTACCCTTTGATGAGGAAGCGACCGTGACATGGGGTGGCCTTTCATGGGCACGGCCCTATATTGATGTGGACTATCGTGGGTCGGCTCCAGAGGTTGCCGGTGATATTTTAGGGGTTGGTGATGTTGTGTGGTTGCAAAAAGGAAGTGATGAAGAGGTTCCATGGTACTTGACACAGATGCCTGCCATTAATGGTGCTCTGGTTTCTCTGGATCCGGAAAATGGGCGCATTGTCAGTTTGGTGGGCGGTTTTCATTTTGCACAAAGTAAATTTAATCGAGTCACTCAGGCGCAGCGCCAGGCCGGTTCCAGTTTCAAACCGTTTATTTATTCAGCCGCTCTGGAAAAAGGTTTTACAACTGCTTCTTTGGTCAATGATGCGCCCGTCGTATTTGAAGATTCAAAGTTGGAAAGTGCGTGGCGACCTGAAAATTATAGTGGTAAATTTTATGGCCCGACGCGTTTGCGTGAGGCACTGACAAAATCAAGAAATCTGGTTTCTATTCGATTGATGCGCAGTATTGGCATTGGTTATACAACAAAATATGCAGTGCAGTTTGGTTTTGATAAAGCACGGCTACCCCGTAATTTATCGTTAGCTCTTGGCAGCGCAGCGGTGACACCATTGGAACTCGCAAGTGCTTACACCGTGCTGGCCAATGGTGGCTATCGTGTGGAACCCTATTTCATGGAGCGCATCATTGATGCGGAAGGTGAAATTATTGGGCAAGCCGACCCTGTGACCGTATGCCGTGAATGTGAAGCGACT
>CAYXVC010000053.1:0-6331 GCA_964468225.1 uncultured Gammaproteobacteria bacterium | reverse complement strand
AGTGCCAGCACAACGGGTTGTTTCAGCGCAAAATGTCTGGTTAATCACCAGCATGATGCGCGATGTGATTAAACGAGGCACTGGGCAGCGTGCAATGGTTTTAGGTCGAAATGATCTCGCGGGAAAAACCGGCACCACCAATGACCAGCTTGATGCCTGGTTTGCCGGGTTTAACTCAAGTGTTGTAACGGTGGCTTGGGTTGGGTTTGATCAGGTTGCAACATTAGGTGGTAATGAAACAGGCGGAAAAGCAGCGTTGCCCATGTGGGTGGATTATATGCGGGATGCGCTGCAAGGCGTGCCAGAGCCTGAGTTCGTGCAGCCTGAAGGTCTGGTGACCGTAAAAATTGATCCTGAAACCGGCATGTTAGCCAACATTGATCAGACGAATGCGATCTTTGAAGTCTTCCGGGAAGAGAATGTGCCAACGCAGCAGGCTCAAAGCGATGCAGTGATTGTAACGGGAGGCGAAGGTGGAGAGCCTGTTGTTGAAGAGGAGCTGTTTTGATCTATTTTTGTGTCAGCAACTGTTTTGGATGGACTCCCATAAGCAATAGAGCTGTAAAATAAACAACAGCACCGATTGCGCTCCATAAAAGCAGCTGCCCTGCACGTTCGTACCAACCCCATTCAAACCACTGGCTGAGTTCACCGGCTCCCCACCAAAGTATGCTGACCATCGCGGCTGTAGCGATCATGATTTTTATGATGAGTATCATCCAGCCTGATTCAGGTTGGTACACACCTTCTTTACGCAGGGCACGATACAGTAATACTGCATTTAACAGGGCGGAAAGTGATGTAGCAAGTGCCAGACCAGCGTGTGCTAATGGAAATACCAGCACGAGGTTCATTCCCATGTTGGCGACCATGGCGATGATACCGATTTTAACGGGGGTTTTTGTATTTTGCCGCGCATAAAAGCCGGTAGCTAACACTTTGATCACAATAAAACTGACCAAACCCAAAGAGTAAGCCATCAAGCTCTCGCGAGCCATTCTTACATCTTCAGCGCTGAATTCACCATATTGAAAAAGAGTGGCGAGCATTGGTCCGGCAAGAATAGCCAATGCCGCCGCCGCAGGAACGCTGAGTATTACTACTAATCTTAATGCCCAATCCAATGTATGAGAAAAGTCTTGTGCGGATTTTTCAGCATGTTTGGTAGACAGGCTTGGCAGGATGACTGTTGCTACAGCAATACCCAAAAGACCTAATGGAAATTCGACCAGACGATCAGAAAAATAGAGCCAGCTAACACTGCCTGCGACCAAAAAAGAGGCGATCAATGTATCAAGCAATAAGTTGATTTGCGCCACTGAAGAGCCAAAAAGTGCCGGTATCATCAGCTTCATGATGCGCCCGACACCTTCGTCATTGCGTTTGTAGCGAGGGCGAGGCAGCAGTCGTAAACGGTATAAAAAAGGAAGTTGAAACAGCAGTTGAATCAAACCACCAAAAAACACCCCCCAAGCCAATGCCATCACAGGTTGTTCCAGCAGTGGAGCTAACCATATTGCACTAGCAATCAAAGATAAGTTCAAAAAAACCGGAGTGAATGCGGGTGCTGCAAATTGACCGTAGCTGTTTAATATTCCGCCCGCGAATGCGACCAGTGAAATAAAAAATATATACGGGAACGTAATACGCAACATATCCGTGGTGAGACTGTATCGATCGGGTTCATCAAGAAAACCGGGCGCAAAGATCATCACCAATACAGGAGCAGCAATCACACCAATGAGTGTGATGAAAAACAGCACTCCGCCTAATACGCCGCAGACATGATTGACCAATTGCTGCACATCATCATGTTCGCGTTGCGTTTTGTACTCACTTAATACAGGGACAAAAGCCAGTGAAAAAGCGCCTTCAGCAAACAGCCGTCGCATAAAGTTAGGGATTTTGAATGCAACAAAAAATGCATCGGCCGCAATGCCGGCGCCAAACATTCGAGCAATAATAATGTCACGTACAAACCCGAGAATGCGTGATAACATGGTCATGCTGCCAACGCTGGCAATGGATTTTAAGAGTGATTTTTTTTTCATAAAGTTAACACAATAAGTTGTTGAGTATAGAATACTCTAAATACTCGCAGATTCTATTTTATTAATGCTTTTTTATAAACTTGAGGGTTGAGTGATGAACTTTCGAATAATATGTCTATTAGTGATGAGTTTGCTCTTTTTCCCATTTGCTCTTCATGCAAAAACCGTTGCTGAATAGATAGGTAATAGTGCAGAAATATATTAGTTTTCTGTACTCGATCCAAGACGACACTTCTCGTGTTAAATGCGCTCTTCAGTCATGGAAATTGACCTTTTATGGGACTTAAATCAAAAATTTTTAAGGTGATGATTTGTTATGAATATAATACTGTTACGAAAATGGGTTTTTCTTGGCATCGTTATGGGGCTGGTGCCGCAGATCAGTTCTGCGATGAGCTCAACTGCAGAAGTGAATAAAGAAGAGCTGACCGAGCCACAGCACTATTCTTGGTACGACGGAGATGAAAAACGATCTGTTTGGGCGAATCCAAAATTAATGGCAGAGTTCAATTTACAACCGGAAACGAGGGTTCAATTAAAATCACTGTATGCGGCGAAAGAGATTGATACACCATCACCCTATGTTCGTTTTTGGGAGATTAAGGGCGATATATCAACGCAAGCTGTTGCCAGAAGTTTAAAGGGAGGCGCAAGTAGCCACCTCTCTCCAGTACTGTATGACTCAGCATCAATTTCCGGAATGAAAAGAGCGTTACCCGGGAATGTTCTGGTTCAGATGAAGCCTGATTGGAGTCAGGAACAGATAGACGCCTGGTTTGAAGCGCATGATTTGATTGTGGTTAAACCGTTAACATTTGCACCAAATACTTTTTTAATACAGACAGGGTCGGGGTTGGATTCCCTTGAAACCGCGAATCGAATTTACGAAACAGGTGATGTAGTGTTGGCTTCACCAAATTGGTGGCAGGAGATGGTTGCACGATAGCCAGAAAAATATTATTTAATTTTTCTCCTGACACAATGCTGTCAGGAGCCTTCTTTTATACTCAAGTTTCCGATACAAATTTAAATAAACAAGGGGATTAAAATGAGCACAACAGAAGCAATGAAATTACACGGTGCATTCAGCTGGAATGAGTTGATGACCAACGATGTTGCCGGAGCAAAGGCTTTTTATAGTGACCTTCTGGGATGGAGTTTGACTGATATGGAGTACGGTAGTGATACATATACCATGGCCAAAGCAGGAGATACTGAAGTGGCAGGGATTATGGCAACGCCTAAAGAGGCAGCAGGAATGCCGCCTAGCTGGGGCGCTTATGTCACGGTTGATGATGTCGATGCCATGCAAGCGCGCGTTGAAAGTCTGAGTGGTAAAGTTTTGGTTCCACCGCAGGATATCCCTGAAGTGGGGCGTTTTATGGTGATTCAGGATCCTCAAGGGGCGGCACTGATGTTAATCACGTACTTCAAAAAGGATTAGCTACAATGTCGGGCCGTTACTTCACGCAAAAAACTTTTGATTTCCTGTCGAAACTGGCTGCTAATAACAATCGTGACTGGTTCCATGAAAACAAACAGGTTTACGAAGAGACGGTCCGCATACCCGCCTTGAATTTTATTGCTGATTTCTCCAATGATTTGGCAATCATATCGCCTCACTTTACAGCGCGACCCAAGAAAGTGGGGGGTTCTTTGATGCGCGTTCATCGTGATGTACGTTTTGGTAAGGATAAGCGCCCTTACAAAACAAATATTGGTATCCAGTTTCGTCACGAAGTGGGCAAGGATGTGCATGCTCCAGGTTTTTATCTTCATGTTGAAAACGGGGCATGTTTTATCGGTGTGGGCATCTGGCGACCCGATTCTCAAGCATTGGGCAAAATTCGTGATGCCATTGTTGAAAAAAGTGATGGCTGGATAAAAGCTCGGGATGATGAAAGCTTCAACAAACACTTTACTTTGGAAGGTGATGCACTGAAAAATGGCCCGCGCGGTTATGCAAAGGAGCATCCACTGATTGAAGATTTGAAGCGTAAAGATTTTATCGCTATTGCCAATATTAGCGAAAAACAGATCATATCAAAAAAACTGTCTCCCTTGGTGGCCGAACGTTTTTCTCAGGCCACACCATTAATGAACTATTTATGTAAAGCTTTGGATTTGCGTTTTTAGTGAAAGGTACAGGACAATAACGTTCTTTCGTGAACGTTCCTAAGTATGACAGTCCGATAAAATGGAAAAGCAGTGAATGAATCGTATACAAGCATTAGAGATTCTTACCAAACTAAAGCCCGATTTAGTTAAGCAGTTTGGAGTAACACGGTTGGCTTTGTTTGGTTCTACAGTGCGTGATGAGGCGCGACCCGATAGCGATATCGACATCGTCGTCTCCTTTGATGGGCCTGCAACCTCTGAAAAGTATTTTGGTGTGCAGTTTTATCTGGAGGATGAATTGGGGCATCCGGTTGATTTGGTAACAGAAAAAGCGATGCGGTCTGAGTTGCGACCTTTTATAGAGCGAGAGGCTATTAATGTCTGAACGAGAGTGGCATTTTTATATAGATGATATGGTCAGCTTTGCAGAAAATGTTTTATCTTATTGTGACGGCATGAATCAGGCAACATTTGAAACTACAGGCTTGAATTATGATGCTACAGTTCGAAACCTTGAACTCATTGGTGAAGCAGCCACACATATTCCAATTGAAGTGAAGAAAATTTATTTCTCAATTCCATGGCGTCAAATTATTGCGACACGAAATAGGTTAATCCATGGTTATTTAGGAATTGATAATGATACTTTATGGAGCATTATTCAGGATGATATTCCGACACTACTTTCTGAATTACAGAGTATGAAAAAAGCTTTGAGTAACTAAATTAATGTAGAGCGGGTCATGCCATATTCCAATTCAGTATTAAAATAATGAGTAATCTTTATAAACCTTTGGAGCTGCGTTTTTAAATGCGTCGAGCCGATCGTTTGTTCCGAATTGTCGGATTGCTGAATCATACCAAGGTCACAACCGCTCGTGATCTTGCTGAAAAACTGGAAGTTTCCGAGCGTACCATCTATCGGGATATTCGAGACTTGTCACTTTCAGGTGTGCCAATCGAAGGTGAGGCTGGGGTGGGTTATCGTCTCATGAAAGGTTTTCACCTTCCGTCGCTGATGTTTGATGAAGAAGAGCTGGCGGCATTAATGTTGGGCGCACGTATGGTGCAGGCGTGGACGGACAAAAGCTTGGCAAGCGCGGCGCATCAGGCCATTCGTAAAATAGAAAATGCAATTCCGGAACGGCTCAGACCGGAGCTGGATCGTGAAGAGCTGCTGGTGCCTGATTTCAATGTCAGTACGATCGCTCAAGAGCATTTAGCGATATTGCGCAGCGCCATCAAGCAGCAATGCAAAGTGGCTTATGATTACACACGGGAAGATGGTCAGCATTCATCACGGATTGTGCATCCTTTGGGGCTGTTTTATTGGGGACGTGTCTGGACACTGGTGGCTTGGTGTGAACTGCGTGACGAGTTCCGTCACTTTCGTCTGGATCGGATGAAAAATATTAATCTGTTAAGTGAGAAATTTACGATTCTTCCAGGAAGAAGTTTACGTGATTATCTTGATGTTGTGCGCTGTAAGGAGTAATCCTGAAATAACTTTCCGAGCGGGTGGTTTTGATTGCACAAGCAAAAAGAAATTGGAATTAAAGAGATAGAGTCGAGAAATGGCCAAGTGTGTGTCAGAAATATTTACATTTTCTATGTTTTCTCCTCTTCTTACTCTTATCTTCTATGGTATTGAATTGAATAATAAAGAAATAATTTTAATTGGCGTAAAATTTGCCTGTTATTTGTATGAGGGAGTTTTTAACCGCTCTGACAGGGAAAGCATTGAGCATAGTGAAAGGAAAAATAAAAATGAAAAATAAATTCACATGGCTAGTTTCCACTTTGGTATTAACGTTGGGTATGGCCACTACCACCAACGCCGCTCTGATTGATCGTGGCAACGACATGATCTATGACGATGATTTAAACGTTACCTGGATGGCCGATGCTAACTATGCTCAGACCAGCGGTTATGATGCCGATGGTCTGATGTCTTGGTCTGAGTCCTCAAGGTGGGCAGAAAATCTGGTTTTTGGTGGTTATGATGACTGGCGCCTGTTTAATGCAGTCCCGGATAGTGTATGTGGTAATTCGTTCGGTGGGCGTGCTCCTTTTGAATTTGACGTTGAAAACTGCAAAAGTAACAATGAGTTAGGTCATCTGTTTTTCGGCGAGTTAGGTGTGCCAGTTATTTCAAGTGGTGA
>CAYXVC010000052.1:0-15121 GCA_964468225.1 uncultured Gammaproteobacteria bacterium | reverse complement strand
GGACTCATAATCCATTGGTCGAAGGTTCGAGTCCTTCCAGGCCCACCATTTACTATTTAAGAGTCGCACCCATGTCAAGCAAGCAGCAGACTCAAACCTCATCACTAATACAACGCGATCTTTCAGTGCTATGGCATCCATGCACGCAAATGAAAGACCACGAGTCTTATCCAATCATCCCCATCCGTCGAGGCGAAGGAGTCTGGCTCGAAGATTTTGAGGGTAATCGTTACATTGATGGCATCAGCTCATGGTGGGTTAATCTGTTTGGCCATTGTAATCCACGTATTAATAACCGAATCAAAACACAACTCGACACATTAGAGCACGTCTTGCTTGCCGGGTTTAGCCACGAACCCGCCATTGAATTGGCACAGCGACTCGTTGAAATCACTCCATCCGGTCTTGACCGCTGCTTTTATGCCGACAATGGCTCCTCAGCAGTAGAAATTTCCATGAAAATGAGCTTTCACTATTGGCTCAATAAAGGGCAGCCGAAAAAAACCAAATTCATTACCTTAAGCAACGGCTATCACGGTGAAACCCTCGGCGCACTTGCTGTAGGCAATGTTGACCTGTATAAAAAGACCTATGGCCCTCTGCTCATAGAGACAATCACAGTACCTTCACCGGATTGTTACAACCGAGAAACTGGCGAATCCTGGAAAGATTATTCAATACGCCAATTCGCAGCTATGGCTGAGGCACTGGAAAAAAATTCAAACGAAGTCTCTGCTGTCATCATCGAACCTCTGGTGCAATGTGCTGGCAATATGCGCATGTACCACCCCATCTATCTGAAACTTCTAAGAGAAGCTTGTGATCAATCAGATGTACATCTGATTGCAGATGAGATTGCCGTGGGTTTTGGACGTACCGGCACACTGTTTGCCTGCGAACAAGCCGAAATTACACCCGACTTTCTCTGCCTTTCTAAAGGACTGACGGGTGGCTATCTGCCACTCTCTGCCGTATTGACCCATGAGTATATCTATCAGGCATTTTATGATGACTATGAAAACCTGACCGCTTTTTTGCACTCTCACAGCTACACTGGTAACCCACTGGGTTGCAGCGCAGCACTTGCAACTCTTGATATTTTTTCTGAAGACGATGTGCTGGGGAACAACCAAAAGCTTGCCTCCGCCATGGCTAAGGCCACAGCTCATTTCAGTGAACACCCGCATGTATCAGAAGTACGCCAACACGGCATGATCCTCGCCATTGAAATGGTTAAAGATAAAAAAACCAAAACACCCTTCCCATGGCAAGAACGCCGTGGTTTAAAAATTTATCACCATGGCCTTAAAAATGGCGTATTGTTACGCCCGCTTGGTAACGTCATTTATTTCATGCCCCCTTACGTGATCAAGGAAACAGAGATACAGCACATGGCTCGTATTGCCTTTGAGGGCATCAACCTCGCCACCCTGTAATTGATACTCAACATGCGCATCCCTCGTATCTATACCGATCAAATTTTGGCCTGCGAACAGAACATTCTTCTTGAAAATACCGCTGCCACTCATATCAATCGTGTATTACGCCTCAAAACAGGTGCAGAACTAACCCTGTTTAACGGGCTTGGCGGCGAATACAAAGCGATCATCGAATCCGCAGACAAACGCCGAGTCACAGTAAAAATAACCCGCCACAACGCCCGTGAGAGCGAATCGCCGCTCGATATTACACTCGCTCAGGGAATATCGCGTGGCGAACGCATGGATTACACCATTCAAAAAGCTGTTGAGTTGGGAGTCACCCGTATTGTGCCGATCAAAACGGAGCGCTGTACCGTCAAACTCGATGAGACTCGAAGCAAAAAGCGAATCGCCCATTGGCAAAAAATTATTATCAGCGCTTGCGAACAGTGTGGCAGGAATCAAATTCCAATGATTGAAAATATCACCACTTATGAAAAATGGCTTGCTCAGCCACACAATGCTTTAAATCTTATTTTAGACCCTAACGCTGATTCCAGAGTGACACAGTTGAAAAAACCATCAACAACCATTAACTTAACGATTGGCCCTGAAGGCGGATTTGATAACAAGGAACTTACCTTGGCTCAAACACACCAATATACTGGAATACGCCTCGGCCCCAGAATTTTACGCACTGAAACTGCCGCAATTGCAGCGCTAAGTGTATTGCAATCATTATGGGGCGATATATAGTCACCCTACATTTTAAAAATAAAAGCGAAATTAATATGCCTCACTCGCACAATGTTCCTCACCTGACCACCTCTCTCAGCGGCCCACTGCTGGAGCTGGAAAAACATTTACTGGAAAATCAGACTCAGATAGAAACGTGGTTTCGCTGCCAGTGGCTTGAAACCCCTGCGCCTTTTTATGCCTCTGTCGATCTGCGTAATTCAGGCTTCAAGCTTGCACCGGTTGACACCAATCTTTTTTCTGCCGGATTTAATAATCTGAACCCGGCATTTGCGCCACTTTGCATACAGGCCATTCAATCTGCTGTCGATCATATTTTGCCCACTGCCAGCAAAATTTTAATTATTCCAGAAAACCATACCCGCAATACTGGCTATTTAGAAAGCCTTGCTACATTGTCTGAAATGATTCAGCAGGCAGGTTTTGAAGTCCGTATCGGTTCGTTGCAAGCGGATCTGGAACAAGCGAATGAGATCAAACTTCCCTCCGAACGCGCCATCACTTTGCACCCCGTCATTAAAACCGACGACAAAATAAGCACAGAAGGGTTTGAGCCGCACCTGATTTTATTAAACAACGATTTAACGGAGGGTCGCCCCACTCTTCTTGAAAATATCCAGCAACCATTAACGCCTCCGTTGGAAATGGGTTGGTCAACACGCCTAAAATCGAGTCACTTCATTCATTATCGCCATATTGCAGAGAAATTTGCAGAGATGATTGATATCGATCCATGGTTGATAAACCCCATGTTTCGTCAATGTGGTGAGATTAACTTCATGAAACGTGAAGGCGAAGAGTGCCTCGAAAAAAATGTTGCCACACTGCTCAAAGCGATCCAGAAGAAATATGATCAATACGGTTTAACAGAAAAACCTTTTGTCATTATCAAATCAGATACAGGAACCTATGGCATGGGTGTGATGACGGTCTATTCTGCCGAAGAGATCACATCCCTCAACCGCAAACAGCGTACAAAAATGGCCTCAAGCAAAGGAGGAGGCAACGTTGAACGCGTCATTATACAAGAAGGCGTTTATACCTTTGAGACTTGGGGCAAAGACAATGCGGTCGCCGAACCAGTGGTTTATATGATTGATCACTTTGTCGTCGGTGGATTCTACCGCGTACATACGGGACGCAGCAGCAGCGAAAACCTCAATGCCGCCGGAATGCAGTTCGAACCTCTGGAATTTGCATCGTGCTGCAATACTCCTGACCGTAGAATGGAACCTGATGCCGAACCGAATCGCTTTTATGCCTATGGTGTTATTGCACGTCTGGCACTGCTTGCCGCCTCACGCGAGATTGCTGAAGTATGAAAAAAACCATAAATATCGGCATCGTCATGGATCCTATCAACTCCATCAAGCCACATAAAGACAGCTCACTTGCGATGCTGATTGAAGCTCAAAAGCGTGGTTGGAAACTTCATTACATGGAGATGAATGACCTCTATTTGCGTGATGGCCAACCCTACGCTGAACTCCAGAACCTCACCGTTTATGATAATAACGATCACTGGTTTGAGCTATCAGAACGACGCAGCCAACACCTCAATACGCTGGATGCTATTCTCATGCGTAAAGATCCTCCTTTTGATATGGAGTACATCCACAGCACTTATCTGCTCGAACAAGCGGAGCGTGCGGGTGTGCTGGTCGTCAATAAGGCACAAAGTCTGCGTGATGTGAATGAGAAACTGTTTACTTCATGGTTCCCACAATGCACTCCGCCCACGCTAGTCACACGCAACGCACATGAAATTCGCAAATTTTTGGCCGAGTTTGGAGACATTATTTTAAAGCCATTAGGAGAAATGGGAGGCGCTTCTATTTTTCGTGTGCGCTCCGATGACCCCAATATCAGCGTGATCATCGAAACCATCACTCAACATGCCAGCCGCTACATCATGGCACAACGCTTTATTCCTGAAATACTGGCTGGGGACAAGCGTATATTAATGGTGAATGGTGAACCTGTTCCTTATGCCTTAGCTCGCATTCCTGCTAAAAATGAAACGCGTGGCAATCTTGCGGCGGGAGGCCGTGGTGAAGGTGTTGAACTCAGCGAACGCGATCTCTGGATTTGCGAACAAGTCGGCCCCACTTTACGTGAGCGTGGACTGTTATTTGTTGGGCTGGACGTGATTGGTGACTATCTCACCGAAATTAATGTCACCAGCCCTACCTGTATTCGCGAACTCGATAAAATCTACTCGCTCAATATCAGTGCGCAGCTCATGGACTGTATTGAAGAAAAAATCAGACAGTGATTAGACGAGCATTTACAGCCTTCTGTATCGTACTGCTCTGCGCCTGCAGCCAACCCACAAATCAACCCTCAGTTTACGAAGAACAACTTTATATCTTTGGAACCCTGATTGATATATCAATACAAGGAGAGACAGAAGATAAAGCTCGTCAAGCGGTCACAGCGATTGAACAGCAGTTTAACGCCATGCACCAGCAGTGGCACGCCTGGCAACCTGGTAGGCTCACTGATATTAATCAAGCACTCGCCAATGAAAAAAGCATCGCCTTACTTGAATCAGAAAAAAAATTCATTCAGAAAGCAACCGAACTCTCCATCAACAGCGGCCACCTGTTTAACCCAGCCATCGGTCATTTAATTGGCTTATGGGGATTTTTAAGCGATGAACACAACAAACAGCCACCAAAAGATTCGACAATAAGAGAACTGATCAATTTTCGCCCCACCATGGCGGACTTGAATTTTTCCAATCTCCAGCTTTCAAGTAAAAATCCACACGTCAAACTTGATTTTGGCGGTATAGCAAAAGGTTATGCGGTTGATCTTGCTATTAACAAACTAAAATCACTTGGCATTCATAATGCGATTGTTAATACCGGTGGAGATTTACGAGCCATCGGCAGCAAAGGCCAACAGCCTTGGCGTATCGGCATTCGTCACCCTCGTCAAACCGTGCCTCTGGCTTTTATTGAAACACAGGGTGACGAAGCTATTTTTACTTCAGGAGATTATGAGCGCTACTTTACTTATCAGGAACAACGCTACCATCACATTATTGACCCACAGACAGGATACCCTGCAACAGGAGCGACCTCAGTCACAGTTATTAGCAATAACGCTCTGCTTGCCGATACTGCTGCAACTGCACTGCTTATTGCCGGCCCGAAACAGTGGCAAACAATAGCCTTGGCAATGGGCATCGATCAAGTTATGCTCATTGATCAGAAAAACACTGTACATATGACCTCTAAAATGGCAAAGCGAATTCATTTTATGGAAGAACCTATTCGTCAAATTGTAACAAGCCTATGATCACAACACCCCTTATCACTTCGAATGACCGTATCAGCATGACTATTTTTTTAGCCATAGCGATTCATGCCATCATTATTTTAGGGATCACCTTCAATCTCAATCAACCTGAAGATAAAAAAGACGAATCGTTACCCACGCTTGAAATCACTCTATTGCACCATTCAAATGAAAAATCACTTGAAGAGGGTGATTTTCTTGCTCAAGTGAGCCAGGAAGGAGGAGGCAACAGTCAAGAAAAATTACGCCTCTCCAGCCCAGTATCTGTGCCTTCTATTATTATGGAAGTCAGTGATAGTGATACCATAGTGCCCCCCACATCACCACAAAAAACAACGCCAATATCAAGTCCGGCAGTCATAGCACATTCAAATTCTGATTTTAAATTACAAGCAAGTGACAATTCAGCTAAAACCGCCCCTGAGGCCATTGATGCTGCTGAGCTTGTTAAACGCAGCCTGAAAATAGCCAGCTTGCAAGCAGAAATCAAACAGGAATTACAAACAGACTCCATGAAGAAAGGTGAACGCACGATATCAGCAACCAGCACCCTGGCTTATCGTGATGCTGCTTATCTGGAGTCGTGGCAATCAAAAATTGAACATATAGGAACGTTAAATTACCCGGAAGAAGCCAAGAGACGCTCCATTGTAGGTCGCTTAACTGTGGATGTTGCGCTCAATCCGGATGGCAGTGTAGAAAAAATTACAATTTTACGTTCATCAGGACACAAACTACTGGATGATGCCGTCAAACGCATCGTTCAACTCGCAGCGCCTTTCGCGCCTTTTTCTGAAGAGATGCGTAAGGATACGACTCTATTACATATCCGCCGCACGTGGAAATTTTTACCTGATAATAATTTTGAGATGCAATAAAAAAGCCCCGATACCGTTCAATAGGAATCGAGGCTTTTGAGTCGTATCAAGTACGCTATCGTTATCTACACACCTTTATGATACGAAACTACCCGTTCAACTTCATTTTTAGAACCAAGAATAACAGGAACGCGCTGATGCAAACCATCAGGCTTTATTTCCATAATACGCTCACGCCCCGTTGAACACACACCGCCCGCTTGCTCAACAATCATAGACATTGGGTTCGCTTCATACAACAAACGCAATTTTCCTGCTTTTGTAGAATCTTTTGAATCTTTAGGGTACATAAAAATACCACCACGAATCAGGATGCGGTGTACTTCTGCCACCATAGAAGCGACCCAACGCATGTTGAAATTTTCACCACGCGGCCCTTCTGTTCCAGCCACGCACTCTTCTACATAACGCTGAACAGGCGCTTCCCAAAAACGCGAATTAGACGCATTGATTGCAAATTCACGCGTATCTTCAGGAATCGTCATATTCGGATTGGTCAAAATGAATTCACCAATATTTTGATCCAGAGTAAAGCCATTCACACCGTTACCAGTGGTTAGAACCAACATAGTAGAAGGCCCATATAATGCGTAGCCACCACAAACCTGCTCAGTTCCGGGCTGTAAAAAATCTTTAGCCGTTGGATTTTCGATCCCTTCAGGGCAACGCATAATTGAAAAGATAGTGCCTACTGAAATATTTACATCAATATTTGATGAACCATCCAGAGGATCAAAAACCAACAGGTATTTACCTTTAGGGTACTGTTTTGGAATTGGATAGATATCATCCATCTCTTCAGAAGCCATCGCAGCCAGATTACCCGACCACTCATTGGTTTGAGTGAAAATATCGTTGGTAATAATATCCAGCTCTTTTTGAGTCTCTCCCTGAATATTTTCACTCTCCGCCGCACCAAGAATACCGATCAGGTTGCCACGATTTACTTCATTCGATATCACCTTGCAAGCAGTCACAATATCATTAAGAAGCGAAGTAAACTCACCACTCGCTGTAGATAAGCCGCGCTGTTCTTCGATAATGAATTGAGTAACAGATGTACCATTATGCATAAAATTTTCCTTTATATTACTAATCTGGGGTTACTAAAGTTGGATTAAAAAAGGTCTTTTTCTGCCAAAATTATGCAATTTTTCCACCTAATTAGCAATGTACGTGAATAAAATCGCTTTATTTCGTGATATTCACCATATTTTCTGCATATAATTCAGGTTATTGTTTCTGTCTGCAGATCATGGGTCAAATTCAATTATTAAGCATATCAACCGATACAAGAAAAAACTGACACTTCAATCAGGATGCCTAATATGAAGGATCGCTTCAGGTATGCATTTCTACGCCCATTTAAAAATCAAAAGCACGTACCGCGCAGCAGTCGCTATTTAGCTGGTATGGCTATTATTGCTTTTTTGATCGCCACACTCGGCAGTGTCGCAAGCGGATTTATAGTATGGCAGTGGTTGCCCGTACAATTTGGCCTGTTTGCTCTTGGCATCGTATTGGTTGCATTTATTATATTGTGGTTGCTCAGTACGAAAGTTATCACCTACGAACTACCTGACTCCTTAAGTACGCCGCAAAAACTTCGTGTTCTTTTTTTAAGTCATCATGGAAAAACTTTTAATGGCTGCTTCTGGACACTCATTGTCGTCTTTATTTTTGTTGCGCCTACATTATTTACACTTACACTTCTCCCAGCCATTGATCAATTTCACCAACAACAATTTACTCATGAAAAAGCGCTGAAATTGCAAAAATCTGAATCGGACTATAGTCAGCCCCTCGAATTGGTCAATAAAGATATTGAAGAAGAACGAAACAGCTTTGATCTGCTCGTCAATGAAGAAGGAGGGGATGATATTGAAAACATAGGCTTGGCAATAAAAAGTCTGGAAAACCTTGAAGAAGAAAAGTTTTATCTGTTGCAAGAGTTTTCACAAGAAGATGCTCAACTCAAACAATTGGCGTTAATGAGCCCACGCTCACTATTCAACCTCTCATTGCCCTCCCACATCGGCAGCACTCAGGAAAACCTGTTAAAAAATCAAGCCCATTGGAAATACTCAGTACTTAAATTTTCTAGCTTGTTTGTTCCTCTCTCACTCATTATTGCCCTGCTGATTTTTAAAATTTTTCAACCAAAAACGGTTTCACAATACCTAAACCAACAACTGACATCAGAAATAGATATTGAACCAAAAAATACTTTTTCCCAAAAAACGACCCATGATGAAAGCGCCTTATCAGCAACCTCGCTGCTCAATTCCAACAAGCAAAAACCACCCGCTCCACTAGAACCAAATTTACAACAAGAAGTGGCACCGACGAATTTCATCACATTACTTATGAAAAAAAGAGCACTTATTTTATCAGAAATAAAATCCCTTGAGCATAACCAGAACCCACCAAATCTTACAAAAGAACTCTTCGTTCAAAAACGAAATTTTCTTGAAAAAAATAAACAAGCCCTGTCGAAAAAAATCCTGGAAATACTTCTGGAAGATGCTAAAACAGCATTAGATGCACCTGATAATGAAAAAAATAGTGCCGAAACACAAATAAATACAAAAAAACTATTAAATGCTCGGTAGAAATTTTGTATACTCCCATCTCTGAACGATTAAATCATAATGAGGAACAAATATGGCACGCGTCACTATTGAAGATTGTCTTGAGCATATCGACAGCCGGTTTGAATTGGTTTTGGTCTCTTCCAAAAGAGCACGCCAATTAGCGAACGGAGCAGAAGCATTGGTTGAATGGGAAAATGACAAACCCACGGTTGTCGCATTGCGTGAAATTGCTGCAGGGAAAATCAATGCAAGCATACTGGATGAAATCTCTGCCAAAGAACACGCTGAAGAATCTTTGGTGAGTGAAGAAGAGCTGCAAACCGCACTCCAGCAAAGATAGAATAATACACAACCTGTGGTGATTGAAGTACAAACCACCAAACACCCCGATACACAAATCCTGGTACAAGACTTATGCAGCTTGACCGGGACGTATCTGGATGAAAAGCAAGTCCAGACTATTAGAGAAGCCTGCCTGTTTGGGATAAAAGCCCATGAAGGTCAATCTCGACGCTCTGGTGAACCCTATATACACCATCCATTTGCTGTCGCCAGAATTTTAGCCAACATACGTATGGACTGCGACAGTATCATTGCAGCCATTTTACATGATGTGATTGAAGATACTGATATCACTAAAAGTGCGCTGGAACTTCAATTTGGTAACGAGGTGGCGGAGCTGGTGGACAGCGTCACCAAACTAACACAAATTAAATTTGAAAACCGCCTGGAAGCACAGGCTGAAAACTTTCGTAAAATGATGCTGGCAATGGTGCATGATATCCGCGTCATTCTCATCAAACTGGCTGACCGCCTGCACAACATGCGTACTCTGGGTGCTATGCCCGCTGAAAAAAGCCGCCGCATTGCCCATGAAACTCTGGAGATCTATGTTCCAATTGCCTATCGTCTGGGCATTAATGCTGTTCGTACCGAACTTCAGGATCTTGGGTTTAAAGCGCTCTACCCGATGCGCTACCGAGCAATATCCAGTGCGGTAAAAAGTGCGCGCGGACACTTTAAAGAACTTGTTAGCAAAATTGAAAGCACACTCCAGCTTCGATTAAAAGATGAAGGAATTGAGGCTTGTGTTCAGGGCCGAGTCAAACATATTTACAGCATTTATCGAAAAATGAAAGAGAAACAACTCTCATTTTCCGAGGTGTTTGATATATACGCATTCCGCATCATTGTCGAAACACCTGACACATGCTACCGGGCACTCGGTGTTGTCCACAGTATCTACAAACCTGTACCGGGACGCTTCAAAGATTACATCGCCATTCCAAAAACAAATGGCTACCAATCATTGCATACCATCCTTTTCAGCTCACACAAAGTCCCCATTGAGATACAAATTCGCACAAAAGAGATGAACAAAGTTGCCGAAGCAGGCATCGCCGCTCACTGGCTCTACAAAACAAAAGACAGCACGGATAATAGCAGTGCGCATCATCACGTACGTGATTGGCTGCATGGCCTACTGGAGCTTCAAAAAAACAGTGGAAGTTCTTTAGAGTTTATCGAAAACGTCAAGGTTGATCTTTTCCCCGACAAGGTCTATGTATTCACTCCCAATGGAGATATTATTGAACTGCCGCGTGGTTCAACCGCTGTTGATTTTGCCTATGCTGTACACACCGACATCGGCAACCGCTGCATTGCTGCAAAAATTGACCACCGCATCATTTCGTTACGTACGCCCTTGCACAATGGTCAAACCATTGAAATCATTACCTCCCCCACTGCGCGGCCTAATCCGGCCTGGATTAATTTCGCCGTAACTGGCAAAGCACGTTCCAACATTCATCATTATCTGAAAAATCTCAAACAAGACGATGCAGTCAATCTGGGAGAGCGCCTGCTTGATAAAGCCTTACATGAGCTTGACCTTTCACTGGTCAACCTCACTCAAATACAAATTTCCACACTATTAGAGTCATTTAAGTTCAAATCAATGGATGCACTACTTGCAGAAATTGGCCTTGGAAACTACATGGCTGTTTTAGTTGCAAGGCGATTGAAAGATACACAGCCCAATGAAGAACCAATAAAAGAGCGCCGGGGGAAAGCACGCCCCCGTGTATTTAAAGGTGCTTTCTCACACTACATACCCACATGGTTACGCAAAGAAACATCCCATACACTTCCTTTAGCTATTCGTGGCACCGAGGGCATGGTGATTCATTTCTCCAAATGCTGCGACCCCATTCCTGGTGATCCAATTATTGCCCAGCTTACAGCAGGGCGTGGCATGGTGATTCATACCGAAATTTGTAAAAATATGGCTGCACATAAACGGCCTGAAAACTGTATTGACGTGCATTGGGAGCGACAAGTTGAAGGTGAATTTTCCGTAGAAGTTCATATCGAAGTGAACAATCAACGGGGTGTGCTTGCAACAATTTCAACTGCCATTTCGCAGCAGCAGTCCAATATCAATAACGTCGAAATCGACCAACGTGACGAAAACCATAGCTTATTAAAATTCATCATCACGGTACATAACCGTAAACATTTAGCTTTGATCATGCGCAGAATACACCGCATAAAAAATGTATCACGTATTTATCGTGCGAAAAAATAAGGAACAATTTATTATGATGCGAGAAATCATTAAAACAAACAAAGCACCAGAGGCCATCGGCACCTATTCACAAGCCATAAAAATAGGCAGTACTGTTTACATGTCAGGGCAAATACCCCTCATACCCGAAACGATGGAGCTTGTTCACGGTGATATGAGCGATCAAATCAAGCAGGTTTTTAATAATCTGAAAGCCGTCGCTGAAGCGGCTGGCGGCTCCCTTGCTGACATTGCCAAACTGAATATTTTTCTGACCGACTTGGGGCATTTTTCACTGGTGAATGAAGTCATGGCGACCTATTTTCAGGAACCTTATCCTGCGCGTGCGGCAATCGGCGTGGCATCACTGCCCAAAGGGGCTGCCGTTGAAATGGATGCAATACTTGAACTTCATACTTAAATAATTCCTTGTGCTCACTCTGCCTGTCACATCACTTAAAGGCGTTGGAACACGTATTGCGGAGCGATTAGCACGCCTCAATATTCACACCGCTGCAGACATTCTGTTCCACTTACCCCTGCGCTATGAAGACCACACCCATGTAACCCCCATCGCTGCACTTCAAGCCGGAAGTGAAGCTCTTGTTGAAGGCACCATTCTTCGCAGTGAAATAAAGCAGGGGCAAAGGCGTATGTTGATTGCTCACATTGAAGAGGATGGACACGTTCTCGCATTACGCTTTTTTCATTTCAATGCTCACCAACAACAGATGTTAAAAAATGGCAGTCGTATTCGTTGTTATGGTGAAATACGGTCGAACAACATGGGGTTGGAAATCATTCACCCTGAGCTTAAAAGATTAACCTCAGAGGAGTCTGAACCGGTCGATCAAAGCTTAACGCCGGTTTACCCAACCACTGAAGGTTTGCATCAAGCAAGCTGGAAAAAGCTCACACAGCAGGCGATTGACCTTCTTGAAAAAAATTCACTGCCTGACTTATTGCCTCAAGCCATCTACCAACAATTTAACTTGATGCAATTTGTTGAGGCGCTGCGATATGTTCATCGCCCGCCACCGGATGCACAGCAAAGCACATTACAAAAAGGCATACACCCCGCACAACAAAGACTCGCATTCGAAGAGCTTCTGGCACACCATTTGGGACTGCGCCAGTTACGCCAAAACATGCAAACAAAAATGGCACCCAAACTATCAAGCTCAGACCATCTATTCAGCTCGCTACTCAAAAGCTTGCCATTTAAGATGACTCAGGCACAGCAGCGAGTGATTAATGAAATAAAAGCAGACCTTCAAAAAACAACCCCTATGCAACGCCTGATTCAAGGCGATGTAGGCTGTGGAAAAACACTGGTCGCAGTCGCAGCCATTTTAAATGCCGTTGAAGCGGGTTATCAGGCAACAATTATGGCTCCTACCGAACTGTTGGCGCAGCAACATCTGAGCAATATGAAACAATGGCTTGATCCTCTCGACATCAAGGTGGGCTGGCTCACAGGAAAACATAAAGGCAAAAAACGACAAGCATTGCTAGAGCAGCTGATCTCCGCTGAAATACAAGTGATTGTGGGTACACACGCACTGTTTCAAGAGACCGTTGTTTTCAAAAAACTCGGCCTGATTGTGATTGATGAACAACATCGTTTTGGTGTCCATCAACGCCTTGCTTTACGCGAAAAAGGGCTTCAGTCGGGCCGTTATCCACATCAACTGATTATGACCGCCACTCCGATTCCACGCACCCTCGCCATGACCGCGTATGCCGAACTGGATATTTCTGTCATTGATGAACTTCCCCCCGGCAGACAACCCGTTGAAACCGCCGTCATCCATGAAAACCGCCGTGATGCGGTCATAAATCGTGTCTATCAAGCCTGCCAATCGGGAAGACAGGCTTACTGGGTCTGTACGTTGATTGAAGAATCAGAAATTTTACAGTGTCAGGCCGCTGAAGAGAGTGCGGCTCAGCTCAGCGAAATGCTTCCGGACATACGCATTGGTCTGATACATGGGCGGATGAAAGCGGATGAAAAAACCAGTGTCATGGCTCATTTTAAGGCTGGAGATATTGACCTACTTGTCGCAACCACCGTCATTGAGGTCGGTGTTGATGTGCCCAATGCCAGCTTGATGATTATTGAAAATGCAGAGCGTCTGGGGTTATCGCAATTGCATCAGCTCAGGGGACGTGTCGGACGCGGCAATACAAGCAGCGCTTGTATTTTAATGTATCGAGCACCGCTCTCAAAAATCGGTCGCTCAAGATTAAATGCCATGCGAGAAACTAACGATGGGTTTGAAATCTCTCGCCGTGATCTGGAAATACGTGGCCCTGGAGAAGTGTTGGGAACACGCCAAAGTGGTATTGCCAAAATGCGCATCGCGGATGTCATACGCGATGCACATCTCATTGAGATGGTTGCCAAAGCGGCTCCGCTGCTGATGCAGCGCTATCCAGAGCAGATTGAGCCACTCATTCAGCGCTGGCTCAACGATTCATCAAACTATGGCGAAGTATAGTCTAAACGAGCCACACCTGATTTAACGGCGGCGCGAGCCACCGCTGGTGCTACACGCTCAATCAAACGTGGATCTAATGGCGTTGGAATAATATAGTCAAACCCAAACTCCAAATGGTCTAACTGGTAAGCTGACAACACTTCATCTGGCACAGCTTCATGCGCTAAATCTGCAATCGCATGTACCGCTGCAAGCTGCATTTCCATATTAATACAAGACGCTCGCACATCAAGCGCACCACGAAAAATAAAAGGAAAACCCAGCACGTTATTCACTTGATTAGGATGATCACTACGACCTGTTGCCATTAACAGATCAGCCCGTGCTTCATGCGCCAAATCAGGCCGTATTTCAGGATCAGGGTTAGACAGCGCAAAAACAATCGGTTTCGGTGCCATTGCAAGCAACATTTCAGCACTCACCAGATCAGGCCCGGAAACACCAATCAAAACATCGGCATCCGTCATTGCATCCAGCAAAGTTCGCTCTTCAGTGTTCACTGCAAACTCTTGTTTGTAATCAACCAGATTATCTCGCTCGGAATGAATCACACCTTTACGATCAATCAGACGAATATTTTCTTTTTTAAGACCCAATTCAAGTAATAAATGCATGGAGGCAATGCCCGCTGCACCTGCACCCAGACAAACCAGTTTGATTTGATCCATCGCTTTTTCTTGCAGCTGCAAGGCATTGAGCAAGCCAGCGGCGATAATAATTGCCGTGCCATGCTGGTCGTCATGAAAAACAGGAATATCCAGCCGTTCAATCAGCGCTTTTTCTATTTCAAAACAGTGCGGGGCAGCAATATCTTCCAGATTAATGCCACCAAACGTAGGAGAAATATTGGCGACTGTTTCAATAAATGCTTCAGGTGAAGGCGCGTCAACTTCAATATCAAAACAATTAATACCGGCAAACTTCTTAAATAACACCCCCTTGCCTTCCATGACGGGTTTGCTTGCCAAAGCACCAACATTTCCCAAACCCAGCACAGCGGTGCCATCAGTAATGACTGCCACCAAATTACCTTTAGCTGTATAACGGTAAGCTTCCTCAATATTATCTACAATGGCGCGTACCGGCTCAGCCACACCTG
>CAYXVC010000051.1:0-15458 GCA_964468225.1 uncultured Gammaproteobacteria bacterium | reverse complement strand
AGCGTGCTTGCAATCCCATATGGGAGTCACCCATATCACCTTCAATTTCTGCTTTAGGTGTCAGCGCTGCTACGGAGTCGATAACAATAATATCTACTGCGCTGGAGCGTACTAACATATCGGTGATTTCCAATGCCTGCTCACCCGTGTCAGGTTGTGAAATCAGCATATCATCAACATTGACACCGATTTTTTTAGCGTACGAAGGATCCAGCGCATGTTCTGCATCAATAAATGCAGCCGTGCCGCCCACGCGTTGCGCTTCTGCGATCACTTGCAGTGTCAGTGTTGTTTTTCCCGATGATTCAGGGCCATAGATTTCAACCACACGGCCACGCGGTAATCCCCCGATGCCCAGCGCAATATCCAGACCCAACGAACCTGTGGAGACAGCTTCAATATCACTCACTTTGGCATCACCCAAGCGCATGACAGAGCCTTTACCGAACTGGCGATCAATTTGGCTCAATGCCATATTGAGCGCTTTTTGTTTAGCGTCGTCCATAGTATTCCTCGAGTATAAATTATTTATGAGCTTCGTCGCATCGTTAAAATCGCAGAGATTATCCCATGAAAGCGCCCAAGCGCCTAGCCTGACATTAAGCTATTTAAGAAATGATGCTGATAACACCCTTCAATGCCACAATCACAGATTGATAACGCACTGATTCGCGGTCGCCTGAAAACAGGTATTGCTCTGTTTTTACTGCAGAATTTTTTAGAGCCCATGCAAAACACACCGTACCGACCGGTTTTCCTTTAGTGGCTCCGGTTGGCCCGGCAATTCCACTCACTGCAATACTGAGTTGCGCCGAGCTATTCCGCAGGGCACCTTCAGCCATTTCACGGGCAACCTCTTCACTCACCGCACCAAACTTTTTCAGCGTGGAAGATTTAACCCCCAACATTTCATTTTTTGCGGTATTCGAGTAGGTGATAAAACCACGATCAAACCAGGCAGAGCTTCCGGAAACAGCCGTGACTTCCTGAGCAATCCAGCCACCAGTACAAGACTCGGCTGTAGTCAGAAACATGTCTCGCGACCGCAAGGCATGCCCTACCTGTTCAGAGAGGTTATTTAATGATTGATCCAGCTGCAAAACAGATCAAACTTCAAATGGGTGATTTAAAACAATCGTATCCTTGCGATCGGGGCCTGTTGAGATAATATCGATCGGTGTTTCAACCACTTGTTCAATACGTTTTAAATACGCTCGCGCAGCGGCAGGCAACTGATCATAGTCACGTACACCTGCAGTGGATTCACTCCAGCCTGGTACCTCTTCGTAAACAGGCTCACATTGTTCAAAAGTTTCAGCATCTTGCGGTAAGGATTGAGTCTCGACACCATTGTAACGATAGCCGACACAAATCTGAATCGTCTCCAAACCATCCATCACATCCAGCTTGGTGATACACATTCCGGTCACACCATTAATTTGATTCGCTCTACGCAGTGCCACCGCATCCAGCCAACCACAACGGCGAGCACGCCCGGTGGTTGCACCAAACTCATGACCTTTTTTAGCTAAATAACCACCGATATCATCAGAAAGCTCCGTTGGAAAAGGCCCTGCACCCACACGAGTCGTATAGGCTTTGGTGATTCCCAGAACATAATCCAGCGCAGTGGGGCCAACGCCCGCTCCTGTTGCCGCACAACCTGCAGTTGTATTGGATGATGTCACGAAAGGGTATGTACCATGATCGATATCCAGCAAACTGCCCTGCGCGCCTTCAAACAGGATACAACCCTCTTCGCGGCGAATTTGATAAATCATTTCAGGAATGTCAGCCGACAGAACCTGAAGCTGATCAGCAAAACCCAGCGCTTCATCCAGCTGCTGCTGGTAATCCAGCGTACTTGCTTTGTAATAATGTTTTAGTGCGAAATTATGGTATTCCAGTACATTTTTTAACTTGACCGCAAACTGATCGGCATTAAACAGATCACCCACGCGCAAGCCTCTACGTGCCACCTTATCTTCATAAGCAGGCCCGATTCCACGGCCGGTAGTACCTATAGCTGCTTTACCTCGTGCCACTTCACGCGCCTGATCCAGTGAAACATGGTAAGGCAATATTAATGGACAAGCAGTGCTGATATGCAGACGTTCACGCGCCGGAACGCCACGAGACTCAAGCATATCCAGCTCTTCAAACAGAGCGGACGGTGAAAGCACTACACCATTGCCGATCAAACATTTTACATTTTCACGCAAGATACCCGATGGAATCAGGTGCAATACGGTTTTGTCTCCATCAATCACCAAAGTGTGGCCTGCATTGTGCCCACCCTGAAAACGCACTACAGCGCTCACATGGTCGGTCAGCATATCCACTACTTTTCCTTTGCCTTCATCACCCCATTGGGTACCTACGATGACTAAACTTTTATTCATTTTAATTCGATTGCTTCAGATAATTTTGAAACTTTCCAAGTACCATTTTCATTAGCTAAAATCCGATCACAACCAGACTCTGCAAAATCAATTTTTTGACCTGGCAACTCATTAAGAACGCGATTTCCTTGCTGGCGAAGCTGATGAACCAATACGGTCAACTCAGGATCACTTGAGCAAGGAGCAAAAATACTCGCTGGTTTTTCAACAGGAACCGTTGCTATTAATCCAACCACTATTTTCAAATCCAGACTGAATCCAGTGGCTGGGCGTGCTCGTCCAAACGCTTGCCCGATATCATCATAGCGCCCACCGCGTGCCACTTCCTGCCCATGGCCTGGGACAAAAGCGGCAAAAACAAGCCCTGTCTGATATCGATAACCACGCAACTCAGCAAGATCAAAGTACAACGGAAGTTCAGGGTAACGATTTTTCATCGCATCGGCTAACCACTGCAGCTCATCCAACGCCTTGAGCACACCTTCCGGCGCACCTTTAAATAACACCCGAGCAGTAAGCAGCACATCCTCTGAACCATTCAAATCGGCTAATCCCGCCAACATGCTATGCAATGGCTTGTCTAAAACGCTCTGATCCAGAAACTCTTTGATTTCAGGTTTCGCCTTGCGTTGCAATGCACTAAATAGAACCTGCTCTTGTGATTCATTCAACTCGGCCGCGTGAGCTAACAGTCGAAAAATTGTGACATGCCCCAGATCCACATGGAGATCCGTCATTCCAGCGGTCGATAACGACTCCACCATCAACTGCAACACTTCGAAATCACTCTCAACACCCGAGTGTCCGTAAAGCTCGGCACCCACTTGCAATGGACTGCGATTTCGACCAAAGCCATTACTGCGCGTACGCAGCACTTCACCGATGTAACACAATCGGGTTGGCCCCTGGTTTTTAAGGTGATGTGCTTCAATTCGTGCGACTTGGGGAGTCAAATCAGCTCGCACCCCCATCAAACGGCCACTTAACTGATCCGTTAACTTGAATGTTTGCAGCTCCAGATCATTGCCCGTGCCCACTAACAGAGAGTCCAGAAACTCCACCAAGGGGGGAATCACTGGATCATAACCCCAGCCATCGAAAAGCTGAAATAACTCCTGACGAACTTTTTCCAGATAGCGCGCTTGAGAAGGCAATACTTCTTCAATACCTTCAGGAAGCAACCATCGCCCACTATCGGGTTTTAAACCTTCATTCATGTTTTGACTCGTTTTACTGGTTATCTCACTAAATACAGCATGATCAAACCTATCGTCATACAAACAAAGCCGGAGATCCGAAGTGCCCGGTTATCCATCTCTGCCATTTTTTTCCAGGCCTGCCGCAAACCATCAGGAGCCAAAAAGGGCATTAACCCTTCAATGACCAGTACCAATGCGAGTGCCACTAATAAATCATTCCACATTAAAGCACCCTGACGGCTTTATTGCGACTTAACTACTTACTTCCTTTTGAATCATTAAAGTACTTGAAAAACTCTGAATCAGGCTGAATCACCAAAATATCCTGATTGCTCTTAAAAGTGTTTTCGTACGCAGTCAAGCTCCGGTAAAAAGAGTAAAATTCAGCATCCTTCTTATATGAATTCGCATAAATTTCAGCTGATTTAGCATCACCTTCACCACGAATGCGCTCTGCATCACGATAGGCTTCAGCAAGAATAATCGTCCGTTGACGATCCGCATCCGCTGTAATTCGCATCGCAGCTTCAGCACCTTTTGAACGCAGATCTTTCGCCACTCTTGAGCGCTCGGCAACCATTCGATCATACACCGATTCGCTCACTTCATTGGGCAAATCAATACGCTTAATGCGCACATCAACGACACTTAAACCTAAATCTTCCGCCGCTATATTTGAGAGCTTTGTAATGGAAGCCATGATCGTCTGCCGCTCTCCAGAGATAACCTCTTGAATGGTGCGTTTACCAAACTCATCGCGCAGACCATTTTTCACAACCTGAGATAAACGAGATAACGCAAGTGATTCATCACCACTCAGTGCCGTATAAAATTTTGCAACATCGGCAATGCGCCACTTCACATAAGAGTCGACAATGACATTTTTCTTCTCTCTGGTCAGATAACGTTCGGCTTCCGCATCAAGTGTTAACACCCGTCCGTCAAACTTACGAATATTATTTATAAAGGGCAGCTTAAAATGAAGACCGGGCTCGTAATCCGTACGAACAATTTCCCCCAATCGAAATTTAACCGCTAACTGCCATTGCTCAACAACAAACACACATGATGAGGCAATGAGCCCAAAGACAACAATCGCAACACCTATTACTTTACTCATTATTGTCTCTCCCTACTGCGAAAATCATCTCTATTTCTACTGTTATTTGCCTGATTTTGCTGCTCGCCTACTGACTGCAGCAAAGAACCAATGGCTGCAGGGGCTAACGATGACGAACTCGCGCCACTACCGCCCATCATTTTATCCAGAGGCAGGTACATCAGATTATTACCACCATCAACATCAATCATCACCTTACTGCTATTTGCAAGCACAGATTCCAGAGAATCAAGATAGAGACGCTCGCGTGTTACTTTGGGTGCTTTTTTATATTCAGCTAATACACTGTCAAAACGAGCCACTCGACCTTCAGACTCTGCAACTACCCTGGCTTTATAAGCGTTGGCTTCTTCAAGCTGACGTGCTGCATCGCCTCGTGCTTTAGGCAAAATATCATTAGAGTATGCCTCAGCGATATTTTTCAAACGTTCTTCATCTTCACGTGCTTTCACCGCATCATGAAAAGCATCCTGTACTTGTTCGGGTGGCTGTGCATCCTGCATATTGACACTGACCACAATCAAGCCTGTCTGGTAGCGATCCAGAATGATCTGAATTAATGTTTCAGTGTCTGCTGCAACCTGACTACGCCCTTCTGTCAATACAAAGTCCATCGTCGATTTACCAATAACTTCACGTATCGCACTTTCTGTCGCCTGCCCTAAAGTTAAATCAGGATCTCTTACATTAAAAAGATAGTCCTGAGCACCTTTCACCCTGTATTGTATGGCGACTTCAATATCCACGATATTTTCGTCTTGAGTCAGCATCAATGCTTCACGCGGTACAGCGGCGGTTGTTGTGCCTGCAGTGCGATACCCAATTTCTATTGTACGCACCTGATCCACATCAACTTTAGTGACCGTTTCAATCGGATACGGCAAGTGCCAATGTGGCCCAGGCATTGTTGTGTCAACATACTCTCCGAAACGCAGCACGACACCACGCTCAGCAGGATCAACGATATAAATACCCGTCAACCCCCATGCAATGAGTGCAACAAGAGCCAGCAAGCCAATACCTTTAGGCCCTGGGATGTTGACTTTACCATTGCCACCACCATCACTTTTTTTTGAACCACCAAAAATATCAGTAACTTTATTCTGGAGTTTACGAACAACCTCATCCAGATCAGGAGGGCCTTGATCGTTCTTTTTATTACCCCCGCCCCACGGGTCTTTATTTCCGGAATCCCCCGGTGTATTCCAAGCCATCAAATCATCTCCAAATATTATTGTATGATCACCGAATTAATAAACAAACAGAAATCAAAAATCAGCCGCCGATTCTACTGTTGCCGCTCTCTCTCTGCAACCTTAATTGCAGATTCAATGTTTCACTCATGCTCTGGCAAGTACAAAAAGTAATCAACCAATGCCTGCTGCAATGGTGCAACCCCCTTTCCGGAGGCCGCTGACAACCACACACGATTCACCACCCCATCGCTGTTTTTATCGATTCGAGCCGTTTCATCCGGTAACAGATCTGTCTTATTATAGACCTCAATCTGTGGGACATTGTTGGCTCCGATTTCAGTCAACACCTTATTCACCTGAGCGATATGCTCATCACGCTCAGGTTGATGCGCATCAACCACATGCAACAATAGATCAGCATCTCGCGTTTCATCCAGCGTCGCACGAAAAGCTGCAACCAGACCATGAGGCAAACGGCTGATAAAACCCACGGTATCGGCCATCACAATATTGAGTTGACCCGCCACTTTGAGTCGTCTTAATGTCGGATCAAGCGTTGCAAACAACTGATCCGCAGCATAAGCATCTGCGCCCGTCAAACGATTAAAGAGCGTTGATTTACCCGCATTGGTATACCCTACTAATGAAACTGTTTTGGTATTTGCTCGTTGCCTTGCACGGCGCTGCTGGTCTCGTTGTTTTTGAACTTTGGCTAAACGTTTTTTGAGCTGCTTGATGCGATCACCAATTAAACGACGATCACTTTCAAGCTGCGTTTCACCCGGCCCACGCAAGCCAATACCGCCTTTTTGGCGTTCCAGATGCGTGCAGCCACGAACAAGCCGTGTAGATAGATGCCTTAATTGTGCCAGCTCGACTTGAAGCTTGCCTTCAAATGACTGCGCTCGCTGGGCAAAAATATCAAGAATAAGGGTAGTACGATCTAAAACACGACAGGAAATCAGCTGTTCAAGATTCCGCTCCTGTGCGGGTGACAGCTCATGATTAAACAAGACAACATCAGCATTGGCAGCCTGCACACAGCAGCGAATCTCTTCGGCCTTACCTGTTCCTACGAAATACTTGGGGTTAAGTTTTCGTTTGGCACCATGCACCACATCAACAATTTTCGCCCCCGTTGATTCGGTCAGCGCAGTAAATTCAGCTAAATTTTCATCATCAATCGAACCACCCAACTGAACCAATACTGCACGTTCACCCCCTTGAGACCGATCAAACTCAAACAACGAAAAACCTCCTGCATGGAATTAATAAATATAAAACAAAACCCAAACAACAGATCAACAAATTTTTTAAGCCTCTTCTTCGTGCGTAGGCATTTTCACATTCCGCGCGGGTACCACTGTTGAAATTGCATGTTTGTATACCATCTGACTGACCGTATTTTTCAGCAAAATAACGAACTGATCAAAAGATTCTATCTGGCCTTGCAGTTTAATACCGTTCACCAAAAAGATCGAAACAGGAACTCGCTCTTTCCGCAAAGCATTCAAAAAAGGGTCTTGTAACGTTTGCCCCTTAGCCATTTTTACTTCTCCTTATTGTTATATAACCAGGCTAACTTCAACAAATTCTACTTGTTTTACCCGGTCGCACCGTTTTCAGTTCCCTCTATAAAATCAACATTAAAAATACTTTTGTTGATTTATCGCGGCTTGCTTTTGCTAAACATAAGGAACGTGCACGTTCCTAAGCAACACCATTATCGCAACAAATAACGGCATCGCCAACAAATTGCAACACATTTTTTTTAAAATTGCTATTTAAACTATCAAACCAAACCGCTTTTTCTTCAGAACGCAGCCAGGTCATTTGCCGTTTGGCTAGCTGACATGTTGCTGTAATGCCTAATCTCACCATATCATCATAACTGATTTCGCCTTCCAGATATTGCCATATCTGACGGTATCCAACCGATCGCAAAGCAGGCACTTTGGCATCAAGGTCTTTTCTTTCATAAAGCGCTCGCACTTCATCGACCCATCCCAACTCAAGCATTTCATAAAATCGCTTTTCAATGCGCTGCCGTAATACAGCCCGATCACTGGGCGCTACAATGATTTTACATATCGGCCAGGGGAATACCTGAGCGGACTGCTTGGCATAATGCTCGGTCAGTGTCTCGCCTGTGATTTCATAGACTTCCAATGCACGCTGAATTCGCTGCGGATCATTAGGATGAATGCGCTGCGCTGCAACCGGATCAATAGTCTCCAAACGCTGATGCATTGCCGCCCAACCCAATTGAGCTGCCTGTGCCTCCAACTCCTCCCGAATGCTACTGTCTGCTCCTGGCAATTGAGAAAGACCACGTTCCAGCGCACGAAAATAGAGCATAGTCCCGCCCACTAGCAGCGGAATTTTACCCATTGAGTGAATCTCTTCAATGGCCTTCAAAGCATCAATACGAAATTGTGCAACAGAATAAGGCTCGTCAGGATCGCAGAGATCAATCAAGCGATGCGGCACTTGTTCAAGAAATGCTTTGTCCGGTTTTGAAGTCCCCACATCCATTCCGCGATACACCTGCGCTGAATCCACACTGATAATCTCAAAAGGAAATTTTTCGACAAGTAGTTTCGCCAGTTCCGTTTTACCGGAAGCGGTTGGCCCCATCAAAAACACACAACTATTTTTCATTTAGCCATCAACAGGTGGCGGTGCCAACACTTCACGTTGCCCATTCGACTGTACAGAGCTCACAACTCCTGCCGCTTCCATCGCTTCCACCAGACGTGCCGCTCGATTGTAACCAATCTTCAGTCGTCGCTGGACACCAGAAACGGATGCTTTGCGTGTTTCAGTCACAATTTGCAGCGCAGCATCATACAGCTCATCTTCTTCTGCGCCGCCCCCTCCGCCCAATGCTGCTGCAATATCTTCCGCCACACTGCCTTCGAGTATTTCGTCAACATATTCCGGCGACCCTGTCTGACTCAAGAATTCAACGACCGCATGCACCTCATGGTCATCCACAAAAGCACCGTGTATGCGCTCGGGAATGCTTTTCCCACCCGGCAGATAAAGCATATCACCATGCCCCAATAGCTGCTCTGCACCCATCTGATCAAGAATCGTTCGTGAATCAATTTTTGATGAGACCTGAAAGCCAATACGTGCCGGAATATTCGCCTTAATCAAACCTGTAATGACATCCACCGACGGACGCTGAGTAGCCAAAATCAGATGAATACCACAGGCACGCGCTTTTTGCGCCAAACGAGCAATCAGCTCTTCAACCTTCTTGCCGACCACCATCATCATATCTGCAAGCTCATCAATGACAACGACAATGTAAGGCAGCGTTTCCAACGTTGGAATTTCAGTTACGCCCTCGGTGAGCTGAAACAGTGGATCAGGGAACGATTCGCCCTTTTCAGCCGCCTCTTTTAATTTGCGGTTATAACCCGCGATATTACGCACCCCAACAGAAGCCATCCAGCGATAACGCCGCTCCATTTCACCCACGCACCACTTCAAGGCATTGGAAGCTTCTTTCATATCCGTCACAACGGGAGCCAACAGATGTGGAATTCCCTCATAGATCGACAACTCCAGCATTTTAGGGTCGATCATAATCATTCGAACCTGTTCAGGCGTGGCGTTATACAGAAAGCTCAAAATCATGGCATTCACACCGACCGATTTACCTGAACCTGTCGTTCCTGCGATGAGTAAATGAGGCATTTTTCCCAAATCCGCGACGAAGGGTTGACCTGCAATATCCTTTCCAAGCCCCATCGTCAATGGTGAACTGGCATTATCGTACACTGTCGATTTTAAAATTTCGCTCAGACGTACAATTTCTCTGTGCTCATTGGGGATTTCGACACCCACCACCGGTTTTCCCGGAATCACATCAACAATACGCACACTCATGACCGCTAGTGAACGCGCCAGATCTTTAGATAAATTAGCGACTTGACTGACTTTCACACCCGCTGCTAATTTGAGTTCATAACGTGTAATCACCGGCCCGGGATGCACCGCCACCACTTCAACAGAAACGTTAAATTCCTTCAGTTTCACTTCCAGCAAACGTGACATTTTTTCCAAATCTTCTTTGGAGATACTGTTTTTAGGAGGCTCTGCATCATCCAGTAGCGACAGCGGCGGTAACGTACCTGCTTCAATATTATGAAACAAGGGTTTCTGGCGCTCTTTTTCAGCCCGCTTACTGACTTCAATGCCTTTAAAAGCAGGTTCGATCCGAAGTTTTTTCGATGCTTGTTTCTCGGCCTTTTTTTCAGCCTTTCTCATAACCTTCGCCGCTGTTTTTTGCTTTTTCTGCTCTTTTTTCAATGTCCGTTTCTGTCGAGCCAAAATCCTCCTGCGCTGCAATGATTGCCCAATCCGCGAAAAACCATTTAATGTGACTCGCCCCGTCGCATCCACCAAACCAATCCATGAAAGCCCGGTACAGATACTGATCCCGACCAGAAAAAGTGTAAACAAAATAAGCGTTGCACCCAGCAGGTTAAACAGCTTCATCAAAGCTGTGCCCATCATGGCTCCCAACGCACCGCCCCCATCCAAAGGAAGTGTTCCACCCAGACCGGCCAGATGGAGGTAAACTAACCCGGCTCCTGCCAATACCAGTAAGAAAAAACCGCCGCTGCGCACCCAGCCCTGTCGCCACCAATTATCATCTTTATGCTTTCGCCCTTTATAAAAAACAAATGCAAAATACGCTATAACAATGGGGAAAAGATAAGCCAGCACACCAAAAATATAAAAAACAAAATTAGCAAACCAGGCCCCCACCACGCCTCCTGTATTCTGGACGACACCCTGCGTCATATGACGAAAAAACCCAGGGTCACTGGCATGGTAGGTAATGAGAGAGATTCCAAGATAAAGCGCAACAGCGCTCAATACCAACAGCCAGCCTTCACGCAAGGCGCGGTTAATATGGGAGCTTAAAGGCGCTGGTGTCTTTTTAGTTTTAATTGCCTGAGCCACAATGATCAATCCGCTGGTTTTAAATGGCCATTTTGCCAGTCGAACAGGTTATACTCAACAGTGCTTTAAATTATGAATTTTAATGATACTTGACCAACACGTTTTTGAGATGAAAACAAGCAACCTTCCTCCCCTGCTTTCACCCGAAGAACTCAGCCAATTACGTGGTTGTTTGCTGAATAGCACCCCATTTTACCATCAAAGACAGACGGCATTAACAGGTCATCACAAATCACCCTATCGTGGCCACGGTATGGATTGGGTCGATACCCGAGCCTATCAAGCCGGTGATGATTTGCGGCATCTGGACTGGCATGCGACCGCACGCAGCGGCAAAGCCATCACCAAGGTGTATCAAGAGGAAGTTCAACGTAAACTGCTGCTCGTGGTGGATCGTCGTCAAACGATGGTGTTTGGTACCACTGTTGATCTGAAAGCAACGGTTGCCGCACGTACCGCAGCCATCCTCGCCTTCTCTGCCATCGCTCGCAATGAAGAAGTTTTGGGCATTGTGATTGAGGATGAAGCGTCTGTTTACCCAGCCTCCCGAACGGATGAAGCTCTTCTGCCTTTGTTGAAAGCCATATCCAAACCACTCCCACCGACTACAACACAAAAAAACCAGAGTTCCTGGCAGCAGATATTTACAAAAATAGAGCATTTAAGTGGAAACTCTTACAACACTGTTTTCATCAGTGATTTTTCAGGGTTAATTGAAAGTTCCCAACAACGATTACAACACTTAGCCTTGCAACAAGAAGTCGCTGCGATATACATTAGCGATCCTGCCGAAGAGCAATTAAAAAATATTGGAACTATGGATATCACCTGTCCGCTCACAGGAAAAACCAGCCAAATTGATACCAGTGATAAAGTCCTTCGCCAACAATATGAGCAAGCCATGGCACTCGGACGCAATGAACTTTTTACCTGCTTCAAGAAATCAGTCATTCCTTATCACACGCTATCGACTGAGCAAGATACATTCAAACAACTCCAAAAATGGCAATGGATCAGATAGCTGCATTAAGCCAAATGGCTGATATTGTGCCCCCCGAAGCACCCACATGGTGGCCTACGCTTTTGCTTGTCGCAATCGGGCTGCTATTTATCTGTGGTGGTTTTATCTGGAAATTCAGAAAAAGTCAGCCTGTCACTGTTTCACCGAAAAACCAACTGAAGCGAATACAAAAACAATGGCAAGCGGGCGAACTTGATGATCGATTGACCGCATATTGGCTTGCATCGATATTGCGTCACCATTGGCAGCTACCCAGTTTACCTGTTACACCACCACTCATGCTGACAATAGATGAACAAGAGTGGTGTAAAATAATTGGACAATTAAACGGACTGCGCTATAAAAATGACAACCACCAAAAAATCACCCCTGATCTATTTAAAACTATAAAACAGTGGTTGCAGCCGATAACATCATAAATTTATTTGTAGCAACATGTGGTACACTAAATCGGAAAACTAACTATATTTAAAGATACAAAGCCATGATCACTACTATCAAAGATTCTACGGTTAGAAGCCGATTAAGCCCTGAGCTCAAAGCTCAGGCTGAAAGTGTACTCGCCTCTATTGGCATGACTTCTTCAGAAGCAATACGCCTTTTTTATAAACAAATTGCTTCCCGCAAGGAATTTCCACTCGAACTGAAAGTACCCAACCAAACCACCATTGATGCTTTTAATGAAGAACATGAAAAAGTAACACTTAATGAATTGCGCGGCCTATTTAAATGAGAGAAATTTTACTCTCAAAACGTTTCAAAAAAGATCAGAAAAAAGCACTCCGTAATCCACGGCAAGATACGAACAAGTTATTGCATGTCATTGAAATTCTTATAACGAAAGGATGCTTGCCTGATGAATATAAACCTCATCCACTAACAGGAAACTGGGATTCAAAGTGGGAATGCCATATACAGCCCGACTTTTTACTCATCTATGAAATCACTGATGAATACATAAAGCTTGAACGATGTGGCAGTCATTCAGAACTTTTTTAACAGATAAATGCTGCAACTAGCGACACCACCCTGGCTACTTGCCCTGCCTCTGCCCTGGCTGTTATGGCAAGTATCGATGCGCTTTATGAAAAGCAGAACAGAGCCTCATCGCCCAGCCATTATCCACCCCCAGACCGCACTCCTGAGCCAGCTATCAAGCAACGTTACTATTAACAAACAACCTCCCTGGTTTTGGCTTATTGGTTGCATGTTATTAATCACTGCACTGAGCAGACCCCAATGGTTTAGTGAAAATGAGCATCAAGGGCAAGGGCGTGATTTCATGTTAGCTATTGATCTTTCAGGCTCCATGCGCGCGCTTGATTATACCGTCAACGATATTCCAACCAGTCGGCTGGATATGTTAAAAAATGTTGTGATTGATTTCCTGGATCACCGAGAAGGTGATCGTGCTGGCTTGATTGTATTTGCCGATGATGCCTTCACACTAACACCCATTACAACGGATTTGGGGTTACTTAAAACGCTCATCGGACAGATCAGGAATGGCATTGCCGGTGAAAAGACAGCGCTAGGTAGTGCCATAATGCTGGCTATCAAACGCCTGCAAGACCACGAACACCCCAGTCGAATATTGATCCTGTTCACCGACGGCACCAATACAGCAGGAACCATTCAGCCTCTTGATGCTGCACTGCTCGCCCGTAAACACGACATACGGATTTATACCGTCGGCATCGGTTCACAAGGCATCGTTCCTTTTCCTCGCGGCCCTATCGAAGCCCCGGAAATGGCTGAACTACCACTGGATGAAACCAGTCTGCGTGCCATCGCAACAGAAACGGGAGGGCGCTATTACCATGCCACTAACATAGAGAATATGCAGCAAATTGTTAAAGATATTGAACAGCTCGAAACCCTTTCTATTGAAGAAAACCCATTAATACAACGTCAGGAGATATATGGTTTTCCATTGGGAATCGGGTTGGGGTTATTGTTGATTTTTTGGTTTCGTGGCCGATATGAGGTCATGTAGTTTTCATTCGTTAATATTTCACGAGATCACAAGCCATAGGTAACAAGGCCTTCATACCACCCAGAAATACCGTCGAATTTTTTTACACTTTTAAAACCAGAAAAAAGAACGTAGATTAATTTACTATTTCAATCAGGTATTTAAAAAACTGGCATGTTAATTGCTTTCAGTTATCGTAAGGGAAATTATATTTTATTAATCTTTTAGATATAGAGAGAAAGTGGAAAATGAAAAAATTATTATTTGCAATCATGCTGGTTTTTGGAATAACTGGAACAGCAAACGCAAGCATTATTTATACAGACACATACAATTCTGGCGTTAAGATGACAGGCAGCTGGTTGCCTTGGCGCGCTGATGACAGCATTTCCTGGCAATTTAATATTCTTGATGATGGCTATAATCCTGCAAATGAAGAAATTACATCCGCATCAATAGCACTTAACCTTCAGGATGATGGCGGATGGTTCGATCTTTGGGAGTTCGCTGATCTTAATGTAGGTAAAAATTCATTTAGCTGGGAAGTTGACACTGGAACAAGTGATTTTGCTGTAAATTCTCTTGTAGTTCTGAGTAATACCGGCTTACTCGACGTAACACTGACAGCTACAGCCGGAGACTTCTACTTTAATTCTGCAACATTAACTGCTACCGCTGAAACTGTAGTTCAATCTGTTCCCGAACCCGCTTCCATCGCTCTGATGAGCCTTGGTCTATTAGGCTTGGGTGTTATACGCCGTCGTCGCGTATAAACACGACAACACATTAAACCAAACCTTTGAAAATCCCGCCTTGTGCGGGATTTTCAGGTCATTAAGCTTAACTCCCTCCTAACACGCATCACTTCAAACCCACCTTTAGTCCTTTCTGCTTTCCACCAATAAAATTCATTAGAGTATCTGTTAGACTCAAAATAATGAAATGGTTGCTCTTAACTACTCGAACGAAAGCGCATTTCATTTTTTATAAATATCTGACTCTATGGAAATATTTTTTCTACAATGGCATCAACCTTTATGGTTGGTTTTTCTTGTTGCCCCCTGGTTGCTTCAGCGCTGGCAAAGGCATCCTGCTGCACAAAGAAAATTACTACAGTTTGCTGACCAAAAGCTTTGGCCATGGCTGATCGCTCACCCCACTGAAACAAAGAAAGCCCCATTGAATATATGGATTTCTGCCTGGAGTTTAGGCATTGTCGCATTAGCGGGGCCATTCATCGTGACTGATCAAGACACCTCTGCTACACGCACAGGGGTCGATATTGTAGTGATTGTTGATATTTCACCCTCAATGCAAGTCACGGATACCCTTCCAAATCGCCTCACACGCAGCAAACTGGAATTGGGTGATTTTATTCAAAACCTCAAGAGTGACCGCATCGCACTGGTCGCTTTTTCAGCGAATGCCTATCCGGTATTGCCACTCACCTTTGATTACAATACATTCCTTCATTTTGCCAATGCACTGGAACCTTCACTCGTCACCAAAAAAGGCTCTAATTTGGGGCAAGCATTGATTGAGGCGGAAAAACTGCTTAATCA
>CAYXVC010000050.1:8774-15595 GCA_964468225.1 uncultured Gammaproteobacteria bacterium | reverse complement strand
TAAATAAGGAAAAATAATCATGAAATTTAATAAAATATTTGTTGTACTGGCGATTCTCTTGTTGCTCATTATTCTTTTTTTATTACCGGAATGTAACCCTGAGCCAAAGGTCGTTACGGTAGATTGTAGTAAGGGAGATTTATTGTTCGATGAGGTCGAACGGGCTAATAAACGTAATGTTGGAACACGAATAAATGTTACCGGTGAGTGCACAGAAAACAATCCAGTGGTTATTACTCGGGACAATATTATTATTGTTGGTCAGGGTCAAGCAGAAACAATAATAAAAGGCAATGCAGTCGATTCTGTAATAAAGGTTGAAGGTGCAAAAAATGTCATCATTAGTAAGTTAACTTTAACAAACGGAAAGAATGGTATTTTTATTGATGATGAATCTTCTGTTGTGTTGAATGATATTGATGTGGTGGGTAACACCGATATTGGAATTGCGATAGGGAGTGATGTTGCAGTTGAACTTCCAGAAATTGGTGATGATATTCCAAACACTGTACCTGATGTTGAACAAAATATTGATAATGCACAGCAGCAAAGCCCTGCCACACAGATATTGAATAAACTGGATTTTTCATTCATGAAATCAGCTGTGGCGAGCTCCCCTGTTTGCCCGACTGTTGGGGAAATTATTAAAAACAAGAATATCAGTGGTTTTATAATAGATGATATTGGTACAGTTTATTTTTGCGGAACTGTTAGAACAAATGGTAGACAGATTGGAGTGTTGGTTAGAGATAACAGTACGCTGAATATCTATGGCCATTTAATTAGAAAAAATCATCTAGTTGGAATGCTAGTAGCTGAAAATTCTGTAGTAAATATTCATAGTCGTGGAAGAGTGGATACAATTATAAACGCACGCTTTGATGTTCTGATGAAGAAAGAGGAAACGAATAGAATCAATATTCATAGTGGCGGCATCTACAGTCCATTAAATACAAAATGTTATGATAATGGATTGAATCTTAGTAACCCTAATCCAGATAATAATTCTCTAAAATTATGTTAAAGTAATAACTTATGGCTAATAATCAATGGGTCTTCGCTACTCTGTTGTCTTTATGTTTTAGTGCTCTTAGCTTTACAGGCTATTGCCAAGAGACAAACATCACTTCTTCTGACCTTGGAACCAATATCAATTCTCCGAGAGAGGAAGAGGGGAGGTTGTTTTACGACATTACAAGCGAAAGCACTGAGGGTGAAAACATATTTTTTAGTTTTGATCAATTCAGTATTGGGGAAGGTGAGGTTGCTAACTTCATAAATCCCGATAAGCTGAGTGTCAATAATATTATTAGTCGCGTAACTGGAGAAGCTTCAGTGATTCATGGGGGGATTAATTCACGTGAATACGGCGAGGCTAATTTCTTTTTTATTAATCCAAATGGTATCACTTTCGGAGAGGGAGCCACACTGAATGTTGGTGGCTCTTTTCATGCGTCAACTACGGATAGAGTCGTTTTCAAAGATGGTGCTGTTTTTTCAGCAGATTTGTCTAGTCCAGTCACGCTTTCATCCTCAGAGCCTGCGTCATTTGGGTTTCTTGACAGTAGCGTTGAGGCAATAAAAGTTGAAAATGCAGAGCTTAAACTAGATTCGGGTAAAGTATTATCTCTTGTGGGAGGTGATATAGAAATTGACGGTGGCAAACTGATAGTCACTGATGGTCAGATCAAAATTGAAGCACAAAGTCTTTTAATGAATAATCAATCTTTGTTTAAGTCTTCTTTAGAAGAAGGGGATGCGAAAGAAGAAGGAGGTGCGAAAAGTATTGAAAAAAATGGAATAGTTCTAAACTTGGTTGATTATCTGGAATTGCAAGGTGGATCTAAAATAACAAGCGAGACAAGCTTGGAAGCAGCTCATTCCGGTAACATATTTATAACTATTGAAAATGGTGAAGTCACAATATCCGGTGAGTCTATTGATCCGTTTTTTAATATTAATACATCGAGTCAAATTAGTAGTAGTGCTAGCAATGGCGGAGTCGCTGGTGACATATCTATTTCTTCTTCAAAACTTGAGTTAACGGATGGCGGTACAATAAAGGCAGGCAGTAGTGGTGATAGTGAAACAAACAAAAGCAAAGCGGGGAATATTACCTTAACGGCAGACGAATTAATTATTGATCAAGGAGGTCAAATATTGAATCGTACCTCGGGTAATGGTGCAGGAGGCGTTGTAACTATTAGTACCAATGTGATCAATATCAGTGGTGAAAACCCGGTTATTCAGAGCGAAACTGCTGGAAGCGGTAATGCAGGAAATATCGTCATTCGTCCCAAAGAGAATGACTTGATTATTAAAGGTAATGGAACAATATCAGCAGATAGCAATAGTTATGCTACCGGCAATGCAGGGAACATTGATATTGATACCGCAGGGGGTGATCTTTTGATTACTGATGGCATTAATATCAGCGCTAAAACATCATCGCAAGGCTTGGGGGGCAGTATCACAATCAACGGTGAAAATGTTGATATCACCAACGGTGCAAGTCTCACTGCCGAGAGCCTGTTTGAGCAAGAGGAGAGTTTGCCAGCAGATAGCGGTAACTCCGGGCTTGGGAAATCCGGCAATATCTCTGTCACAGCGAACGAACGTCTTGTTATTGATAATAGTATTATCAATTTAGAGACTAAGGGGGCCGATGCCGGCAATATAGTCATTCGTGCTGGTCGTTTGTTTCGAATGGATAATCAGGCTGAAATCACCACCTCGGTCGTCGGCAAGGGCGATGGGGGAGACATCCGCATTAATGAAAAAATTGATTCCAACATCGTGATTCTGAGTGACACCAGTACCATTAAGGCAAATGCCCATGAGGGTACGGGTGGAAATATCGATATCAAAGCCTATTCACATATCATCTCATCCGATAGCGAGATTAAAGCCTCAGCAGGCCCGGCGGGTATTGATGGTCTTGTGACCGTGACCACGCCAGATGTTGATGCCACGACCGGGATTCTGGAATTACCTGAATCATTTCTCGATGTATCCGCACTGCTCAGTAACCGTTGCGCGATGCGCACAGCGAGTAACAGCAGCAGTTTCCTGATTGGCTCTAATAGTGGCGAAGCCTCACCGGATGATTTGTTAGAAAGCCATACTTCAAATTCGGATGATCTGGCCAAAAACACAGGTTTGGAACAGGTTGCAACGCGGTGCTGGTAGTTTTAAAAGCTGAGGTCAAATCTGAAATGAAAGCCGTCATCCTGCAGGCTGCCTTCTTTGCCCGCATCAACATTTTTTAACGCATGGCCCCAATATAACTGGCTGTGTATATAGTGGTTCGGATTCCAGCGCAATCCGAGGCCGGCGCTGGAGATATCCTTTAATTCCTGTCTGGGTTTTGAAATATTTTCACCCCAGCCTATATCGTAAAAAGCAGCGAGTTGTAATTTTTGACTTGCAACAGGAACGCGTACTTCCAGAGAGCCTGTCCAGCCTCTGTCCCTGACCATAAGGTTTTCCCGATAACCTCGCACACTGGATGCCCCTCCAATTCCAAACTGCTCCAGTGGCAACAGTGAATCTTTGGTGAATTGAAGGTCACTGCGTGCTACCAGTTGAATATTATGCTTTGAGATACGTTGCACCCATTGGAATTGTCCTAGCCATGCGGTGAATTTCCCATCGGGGATATTATTATCTTCATTCATTGTTGCGCTGAGTGCATCCAGCCCAAAGCTGATTCTGGAGCGTACTGCCAACACTCGACTGTTTTTTCGGCTGACCCACTCTTGACCCAAACGTAATACTGCTACTGTAGTTTCACCATTTTCCGAACCGAGTGATGGATACGGCTCATTTTCCAAAAAAACAGTTTCACTATTGCGCCGATCTAATGAAAGTGAGTTAGTGAAATGGCCTTTTAACGTACGCCATAATGGATGAGTCAGGTTGATCCCCCAATTTTCTGTTTTGCTTTTAATGTCGATAGCATCAAAAGGTTTTTCGATAATCAATGAATCACTCCGGCTCACATATAGGCCGAGACGTGTATTCTGTCGATTCAGGGGCAGGGTATAATTCAGGCTCATATCATCCAGACCTTCTGTTATGCCGTACTGAAAAGTGATTGCATCACCATAACCGGAAATATTCAGATACGAACCCCATAATTCACCCCGTAACTCGCCCACGCTGGGTGAGCGTCGATTATTAAATGTAAATCCAAATTTATAAGGGCGGCTTTCATCAACAACAACTTCCAGAATACTTTCACCACGTTGTACCGCAGGGTTCAAATGTGCATTGATGCGGTTGATTAAACGATCCTGATGCAACAGTTGTATTTTTTCCTGTAGCTCGGGAAGATGAAGGGGTTTGTTATCTGGCAGAGTCAGGCGGTTACGAATATAGCTCTCTCGCAAATGTCTATTTCCGCTTATTTTGATTTCATTCAGGGTGCCTTCAATGATTCCAATATTGATGATCCCGTTTGCGATATTCTGATCAGGAATCATTGCTCCGGAGTTGATATAACCCTGATTAATATAATGCAACGTAAGTTTACGGCGCAGCTCCTGCAGTTCATCGGCAGTAATTTTGCGTCCTTCATAAGGAGCTGTGATCTGTTTTAGTTGTTGATCTGAAAATACCGTATTTCCAAGAAGACTGATTTGTTTCACGATGATACTTTCTTGTACTGAGAGGTTTTGGCTGGATGTTTGAGGGGGTGTCGGCAGAACAATATCTGCATGTGGCGCAGGAGCTATTTTGTATTCGGGCAAGGGGGATAAATCGCCTCTGGGTTTTTCGGGAACAAAGTAAAAGTCATTTTGTGCTGTGACAATAGAAGTGGCAATCAAACTACCTGCCAATAGCCCGATATTCAGATAAAACCGAATAAAATAGTTGGAGAAAATATTCATTTAATATAATCACATAGGCATTTACTTTCGATTTTCCTCCTTAAAAATTGAAAGCTTTATAAAATGCGGAATCCTTTGCACTTGCATTATAGGGTAATTCAGGGTTTTAATGTTATTGTTTGAATTAATCGCACTATTATTGAGGAAAGTATGGCTGGAAATAACCCGCTTTTTTCAGAGATTTCATCGGAAGATATCTCTCTTATAGCAAGTTACGGAAAAACACACAGCTATAGCAAGAACAGTATCATCATCAATAAAGGCGATGAAAGTGACTGTTTATACGTCGTCCAGCAGGGGCGAGTGAAGGTGTATATCAGTGATGAGTATGGTGCAGAGATTATTCTTCGCTATGAAGGGCCGGGGGAATACTTTGGCGAATTAGCTTTGATCGATAAAGCACCCCGTTCAGCTTCGGTGGAAACGCTTGAAGATTCCAAATTAACTTATGTTTCAAAAACTGATTTTGAAGAGTGTCTGCATGACAAACCGGAGATTGCAGTCAAACTGGTTCGTGCGATGAGCCAGCGAATTCGTAATTTGACTGAGGAGTTATCAGATTGTGCACTGAAAACTATTTATCAACGGGTAAGTACGAAACTCACTAAAATGTCAGTAGAGCAAGATGGGAAGCAGGTGATTCCACAGCGTATGACTCATCAGGAAATAGCGGGTTTGGTCGGTTCAAGTCGGGAAATGGTCAGCCGATTGATGAAAAAATTACAGGATGGTGGTTATATCTCCGTGCATAAAAAACAGATTTCTATTCTTAAAAACTTGCCGCGAAATATGCCAGGTTGATTGAAAGCAGGAAAACCATCCAGCTATGCGATTTTTATGCAGGCTGGATGGTCTGAAGCTGTTATTTAGAACTTATGTTTAATAACATTGCTGTTACGGCAACTTTTTGAAGGAAGAAGTGGTGTAACACATACCTTTGCATACACTTCATCAGTCGGGTTAATAAACCAAACACCTGGATCTTCATCCAGTATATCATCAGCTAGAGTCGCAGTTCTCGACCGAGTAACAGTACCATCCTCTTCAGTGTAGAAATATCGAGTGGAAAAATTATAGAGCCAATCATCTACACTTGGATCATCACCCCAAAGCCCTATTGTTTCCTTAAAGCGTAAGCATTTCATTTTGCGCTCTACGCAGGAGAGGCGCACCTTGTAAGTCACAGTCACCTTTGCAGTCTTCTTTTTGTGATCATGCTTATCCAAGACTAGTTTTACATCATATACTGAAGCCATTGTTCTATCCTCTTAATGATTAATATTTAACCTGTATCTTCAGGTTTTAAAAAGGCATCTGAAGAAGTGAGGGCTTATTCGCCCGTTTCCTCTTAGTTACCTTGAAACAATTTTGCCAAATGCGATCGCAACGGGCTGTGATTTTTGTTACCGATAAAAGGTGAAAAATCACAATAGGTAGCTTTGTGATTAAAAATCTGTCTGAGAGCGCAATATGCCGATGCAATAGGGGGCATGTTACGTATAGATATTGGAAGGGAAATGTTAATGAATACAGTAAAAGTATAGTGAACTATCTTGGTGGTGAGACTGTTCTGGGAGAAACCATTCATTCATTCTGAACTGGATCTGGTTGCCATGGTACGTGGCGGGTTTTCACCTTATAAGCTATCAACTCGATATGTGATGATGCAATATTCAATCAGGTAGGTATTGCGGGTTTGGCGTTTATGTCGACGGCCTTTTGCAATGCTGGACGGGGAAGGGGCACGATTATATGAATGATAAGGCATTAATAGTCACTGCTTTAAGCATTGGAGAGCGTGATGACGATGTATATAAAGAGATGTTAAACAGGTTGAAGTGACCACAATGGTTAGATTGTCTAACCGATTTTGTTTGTCACTCCAATACTGATGATTCTAAATCAAACGGGTTGTTTTCTAAAACTGAT
>CAYXVC010000050.1:0-8674 GCA_964468225.1 uncultured Gammaproteobacteria bacterium | reverse complement strand
TCTCCAGGAATAAACGCATCCCCTGGAAGAAACTGGTCTCCAGAAATGAACGCATCCCCTGGAAGAAACTGATCCCCCGGAATAAACGCATCGTCCGGAGAAGGATCACAAAATCTTGGGTCACAAATAAGACAGCCTGGTAAGTGGGGGTTCAGGTCGCAAGCATTCAAATTAATATCAATCCAATCAATATTATATACTGGATCATCAATACCTATTGTATGAGAGCCATTTAATGAACATGATCCAGTGTCACTATAATCTAACACTAGTGATGCCTCTGAGATGAGTGCATCGTCATAATAGCTCATATGAATCTGGCCGAGTGGATAGCTTTTCAAATTGTTATGGATTTGATCCGGCGTATAACCTGACTTACCAGGAACTTTTTTTAACAGATCAAATTCAATGACTGAAGTGGTCGTATCCCCCCCTGACCATTGTGAGCGAAAAGGCAGCCCTTTCCCTAATGCATGTAGGCCGATAATGCCAATAACATCACCTCTAGTCCCATCCCCAGTCCTGGCCCCAGGTGTCATTTCCAAAGTGAGCATGGCTGAACATAATTTTTTATTGGTTTTTAGAAACCGTCCTATTTCTTTAGTACTTCTATCAGTAGCAGTACTGCCTGGCATTTCTCTAAAATCAAATGTCCATGATGTACCTTCATTGCGACCATCACCAATGTCAGCGGACTGGTTCTTCCTGCGGTCAGATATTAGAAAATCGCCATTTGTTATGCTTCCAGGGCCATCAACATCGTAGCTTTTATTTACTGGGTTAATATCTCCTTTTACAGTTGCAGTTAGTGAAATTGCATTAGCAATATTCAGAGGTGCAAAAATACTCAGTAGTATTATTGTTTTAGTATTTAATTTCATGATATTTTCCTTTGTTGTTAAAGTCTGGTGGAGTTTTATATCCGCCAATGGTGTCATCATATCGACAAATTCATTACAACAAATCAGTGGGTTGAATACTGTTGGAAATTCACGTTTGTACTGTGAGAAATTCACGCTTTATCGCTGGTAAGGAACGAGCACGGGAGACCGTGGATTAGAAGATTTATTATATAAGAGGATGGTTAGAAGTTCGGTACTTGAAAATTGTTCTAAATTAGTTGATTATCAAGCCAATTTTTAGAAAACTTGTCTGGTTATCAAAAATCATGCTGAATCAAAACACTATTTGTAATACATTCTCTAACTATAGCAGCTTGGCGTTAAGTTAAAATACCGTGTTTAAAACAACTTTCCTGTTACTTGTCAGCCTGCTCAGTGCAGGTTGCACCAGCATGATCACCGATCGTTTTGCTGATAATCTGAGTAACTCCATTCTTAATCAAAATGATCCGGAAACAGTGGAGGACGGAGTTCCGACCTTGTTGCTGTTACTGGATAGTTTCGTTCTGAACGATCCGGAGAATCTCTCTGTTTTGCAAGCCAGTGCAACGCTCAATAGCACGTATGCTTCTGTGTTTACTCAAGACCCTGAACGTGCTGCACGGCTTTCTGATAAGGCACGGGATTACAGCCGTCGTGCCATTTGTCATAAACACCCCAAAATATGTGAACACGAAAAGGGGCCGCTGGATCAGTTTGCTCAGCAGCTCAGTGCGATGAAACTTAAAGATCTGGATGCACTCTATACTTACGGTTCGGTATGGGCGGGCTGGATACAGGTTCATAGCAAAAATTGGACGGCCGTGGCTGATTTGCCTAAAGTGGAAGCGATCATGGCGCGTATTGTCGAGCTTGATGAGCGACACGAGTGGGGGCGGGCGCACCTTTTTCTTGGTGTGATTAAAGGCCAGTTGCCACCTGCGCTTGGTGGGAAACCCGAGTTGGCACGTCAACATTTTGAACGTGCCATCGAAATCTCGGAAGGTCAGGATTTTATCACTAAGGTGGAATTTGCCAAAGTGTACGCAAGGCTCATGTTTGATCAGGAGCTGCATGATAAACTCTTGCTCGAAGTTGTTGATACCGATGCCACTGTTGCGGGTTTGACGTTGAGTAATACGCTAGCACAAAAACAAGCAAAACAACTGCTTGATACATCCAAAGAATATTTTGAGGAATAATAATGATGTTTAAAACACTCTTAATTACCCTGTTTTTCCTTACCTTTATATCAGCTCCACTCTCTGCGAAAACATTCAAAATCGCAACAATCGCACCCGATGGCACCACCTGGATGGAGGAGCTCAAAAAAGGGGCGAAAGAGATTAAAGAGCGTACTGATGGTCGAGTGAAATTCCGTTTCTATCCCGGTGGCATTATGGGGAACGATAAATCCGTGCTACGTAAAATTCGTGTTGGGCAACTGCATGGCGGTGCTATTACGGGAGGTGGTCTATCAGAAATTTATTCGGATGCTCAAATTTACAGTTTGCCGCTTGCTTTTCGTTCCTATGATGAAGTGGATTATCTGCGTAAACATATGGATGACGAATTAATCGCCGGAATGAAAGAGAAGGGTTTTATCTGTCTGGGTATCGGTGAAGGTGGTTTTGCCTATGTGATGTCCGACAAAGCCATCTCTAATGTCGATGATATGTCAGGCAATAAAGTCTGGGGCCCTGAAGGGGATGCATTGAGCCGAGCCGCTTTTGAATCGGTGGGCGTTTCACCCATTCCACTGCCTCTGACGGATGTGCTTACGGGATTGCAAACGGGTCTTATTGATACCGTGGCCGCGTCTGCAATGGGAGCCATTGCCTTGCAGTGGCATACTAAAATCAAGCACGTCACAGATACACCGCTGATGTATCTTTATGGCACGATGGTGGTGAAACGTAAATATTTTGAGAAGTTAAGTGTACAGGATCAGAGTATTGTGCAAGAGGTGATGTCGGCTGTTTTTGAACGCCTTGATGAACTGAATCGAAGCGATAATCAAAAAGCAAAAGAAGCACTTAAAGCACAAGGAATTCATTTTGTTGTCCCGACTAAAGCCGAGCAAGCGCAGTGGTCTGGTGCGGTGACGGTGGCGATTGACAAGTTAATTAAACAAGGAATATTCAGCAAAAAAATGATTGATTCGTTTAATGCTCATTTGACCTCATACCGTAAAGAAAATAGTGTATTGAGTTCCACGCAATGATAAAACGCCTCGGCACAATGACCTTTTGGCTGGAAAATAGCCTGATGGTGTTGTTGCTGACGGCGATGATTGTATTGGCCGCTGGACAGATTTTACTTCGTAACGTCTGGGATATCGGTCTCGCCTGGAATGATCCTTTGCTGCGAATTCTGGTGCTTTGGGTGGGTCTGCTGGGTGCAATGGCCGCCAGCCGTCAACGCGAACATATCAGTATTGATGTGCTATCTCATTTTTTATCACCAGTCTGGAAACGCATGGCACAACTTGTGACTGATCTATTCAGTGCGGCCATCTGCGGCCTGATTAGTTACCACGCCGCTCGTTTTGTTTTGATGGAAAAAGAGGAGGGTATGATCGCTTTTGGTGATATTCCTGCATGGTGGTGTGAAATTATTATTCCGATTGCTTTTGGGGTGATGGCATTGCGCTTTTTCCTGTTTTTTCTGGCCGGTATCATCCATCGGCATACTCCTGATACGGCACCTTAAAGGCGCATTCGCGTGATTCTCATTGGTCTAATATTAATTGTGTTTGCTTTGCTGGGCGCACCGTTGTTTACCATTATTGGTGCATCGGCGCTGTGGGGCTTTTATAGCGAAGAGATTGATTTAGCCGTTGTCGCGATTGAGATCTATCGGCTGGCAGAGATGCCTGTTTTACTGGCGATTCCACTGTTCACTTTTGCGGGTTACTTGCTCAGTGAAAGCGGTGCGCCCAGTCGATTAGTGCGTCTGACTCAAGTTTTTCTAGGCTGGATGCCCGGTGGGCTTGCTATTGTGGCGTTGGTGGCTTGTGCACTGTTTACCGCATTTACGGGCGCTTCTGGTGTGACGATTGTTGCTCTGGGAGCGATACTTTATCCGGCTTTGAAACAAGCAGGTTATCGTGAAAACTTCAATTTGGGATTGATTACTACATCGGGAAGTTTGGGCGTTCTTTTTGCACCTTCTTTGCCGCTGATTCTTTACGGTGTTGTGGCGCAACAACTGGGTGTGGGGGCATCATTTACTATTGATGAACTGTTTTTGGCCGGTCTGTTGCCAGGGTTATTGATGCTTTCAATGTTAAGCGCATGGGCGATTTGGCAAGGGCGGCATAATCCACCGGCTCCAAAACCTCAGAATACGTGGTCAGAGATGGTGGCGGTCACCAAGGAGTGTATTTGGGAAATTCCGTTGCCGTTTATTGTGTTGGGCGGTATTTATAGCGGCTATTTCGCAATCTCTGAAGCGGCGGCTGTCACTGTGATTTATGTGCTGGTTGTTGAAGTATTAATCTATCGGGAGATTAAAGTAAAAGCGCTGCCGGAAATCATACGCAAATCGATGATACTGGTGGGGGCGGTGCTCGTTATTTTGGGTGTGTCGCTGGCATCGACCAACTACCTTGTTGATGCTGAAGTGCCTATGAAATTGTTTGAAACGATACAGCAATACGTCAGCGATCCACTCACGTTTTTATTGCTGCTGAATCTGTTTTTACTGATTCTCGGCATGATGCTCGACATCTTTTCAGCGATCATGATTATGGTGCCATTGTTACTTCCTATTGCACTGCGCTACGGAATTGACCCCGTGCATCTCGGCATTATTTTTCTCGCTAATATGCAGATCGGTTATTTCACTCCGCCCGTTGGCATGAATCTGTTTATTGCCAGTTATCGCTTTAAAAAATCGATCATGACGCTATATCGCGCAACGTGGCCATTTTTCCTGATACTTCTCGCTTCAGTATTGATTATTACCTATTGGCCAGCGTTATCACTGACTTTGCCTGGGCGAAATTAAAAGTTTAGCTCAAATCTAATCTAACAGACACCCTAAATTTCGGGTAACTGTCTGATTAAGTCTGAGCTACTACGCTTTACCACATCAAATCATCCGGAATCTGGTAATCCGCATAAGGATCATTTTCATCATTTACCGCCTTGCTGGCTGTTTCGAGATGAATAATGTATTTTTCATCGCGTTCACTAATCTTTTCTGCTACCACTTTCGGTACGACTTTATATTGATCACCCCATTTCACGATGGCTAATCTGCCATTCGCAATTTGCTTCACAGCAATATCCGAAACATGAATTTTTTTGATGGTGGTTCCATCAGTAAAGTTATAAGCCGTTTCGCCCATCATATCGCCTTGATGGTGCACTTCAATTAACTGTTTGATCTGCGCTGAAATGGCTTTTAAATCGGCTTCTTGTTGCCTTAGGAGATTCAGTTCACGATCTTTTTCTGCTTGCTCTTTCAGCATTTGTTGCACATGCAGTTTATTTTCATCAACCACCTTCTCAACCTTTTTCTTACCCGCTTGCTTGGTTTTTATATATTTGGATTTTTTTGATTTTTTGATCTGCTTTTCATTAACGAGTCCCGCTTTTAAAAACTGATCCTGAAATGAATTGCCCATTTTTTCCTCTCCCCTTTATTTTTGATGACAGTATTTTAACAACTGTGAAAAAAGTTGCTGAAATAATTACTGTATACTGCGGCCTCAAATTCAATACGATATTTATGGAGATGCTTTTTATGTCGCAGAAAATGAGTATGACGACAAAGATCATGATCTGGATGGGTTGTGGCTTGGTGGTCGGCAGCTTAATCAATGCCTTCGCAAGTGATGTTGCGTTTGTTCAGGATTATCTTGTCAACGGGCTTTTTCATGTCGTCGGCGCTATTTTTATCAGTGCATTAAAGATGCTGGTGGTGCCATTAGTCACGTTTTCTCTTATTTGCGGTGTGTGTGGTATCGGCGATATCGGCGTTCTTGGGCGCGTGGGTGTGAAAGCTTTTTTACTCTTTATGTTGACCACTGCGCTGGCAATTACTCTGGCGATTACGGTCGCTGTGCTTGTAGGCCCCGGAGAAGGGTTTGATATGAGTACCACGGCAGAAAGCACATTCGTAGCACAGCCCGCACCTCCATTGACTCAAGTATTTATTGATCTGGTTCCCAGCAACCCTGTGGCTGCTTATGCCGAAGGCAATATGCTGCAAATTATCTTTTTTACAATTCTGTTTGCTGTTTGTGTGCTCATGATCGGCGAGCGTGGCAAGCCTATTGCGGATGGGGCAGAGCGGCTCAATGAAGTGATGATGCAGGTGGTTAATGTGGTGATGCACGCTGCGCCCATCGGCGTATTTGCACTGATTGCCAAAACATTTTCCCAGCAAGGGTTGGGCATGATTCTACCGATGATCAGCTATTTCGGTGTGGTCGCTGTTGTGTTGATCTTACATGCAACGGGCACCTTGATGATCTTACTCAAACTATTAGGGCGCGTCAGTCCCATGATGTTTTTGAAAAAAATGCGCTCGGTACAGATATTTGCATTTAGTACCTCAAGTTCCAATGCGACCATTCCAGTGACGCTGCGCACCGTAGAGAAACGCTTAGGTGTTGATAACTCTACAGCCTCATTCGTGGTGCCATTTGGCGCGACCATTAATATGGACGGCACGGCCATTATGCAAGGTGTTGCCACGGTATTTATCGCCAACGTCTATGGCATTGATCTGGGCATTACAGGGTATCTGACCGTAATTGGCATGGCCGTGCTGGCCTCCATTGGCACAGCCGGTGTGCCTGGCGTAGGCTTGATTATGCTGGCGATGGTATTTAATCAGGTCGGTCTGCCCGTCGAAGGCATTGCCTTGATCATGGGAGTGGATCGCTTGCTGGATATGATGCGAACCGCCGTGAATGTGACCGGCGATGCGGCAATCACCACGATTGTGGCGCGCGCAGAAGATAAAATTTCAATGGAAACTTTTAATGATCCAACAGCAGGGCAGGTTGAAGAGGTTCATTTGCCACACCCGCAGCCAAGTAAAGTATAAGTATCAATAATGCGGTGGTGGAGTCTCTTCTGATTGCGTAGCAATATTAGAGACGGCTCCATTCGGTTCTGAAATACGAGCAGCAATGGCAGTGATTTCTTTGCGAAGCTGATCAATTTGCTGTTGTTGTGTTGTGACGATCTGATTGAGTTGCTCAATGGTATCATCTTGAAATGCAATACGAGTTTCAATCTCAATTAAACGGTCATCCAATTTTTTAGTCTCCGGTCTGATTTTTGGTTGGCGATTATACTCAGTAAAACCATAAACCTGTTAAAGAATTATTCGATGCTACCACTCGCTGAATATCGATTTGTATCAGGTGAATATTCCTTAATTTTTGGTAAACATAATTTTTCAATGTTTTTCATTGTAATATCATCAACCAGACCACTTTTATTCAAATCTCTAACCGTGCTGGTAATTGATTCTGCTATTGAATTTCTCATAATTATTCCACTTCAATAAAATCACACTTTTCTATCGCTAGATATTGTTATATTTTTCATTGTATTTCACTAACTTATATCACCTTTTGATTTCATACAAAAAAGGTATATACTTACAAATATATACCTTGGTGATTGGAGAATAAAATGGAACCCCAAATAGCTAAAATATTCATGAACGGCCGAAGTCAAGCTGTCCGGCTACCCAAAGAATACCGTTTTGATACTAAAGAAGTTTACATTACCAAGCAAGGCTCAAACGTAATCATTTCTGCAAAGGAACCAACATGGGATGAGTTCTTTGATTCTAAGCCTGCCTTTGCTGATGACTTCTTGGAAGACCGGTTTGATATCCAACCGCAAGAAAGAGATTTTGATTGATGTATATGCTCGATACAAATATATGTATATATGTTTTAAAAAACCATTCCGACAAGTTACGTTACAAATTTAAAGCCATTAAGAATATTTGTATCTCCTCTGTAACATACGGCGAGCTATGTTTCGGCATTGAAAATGGAGAGGCTGCTATGCGGGAAGCTCGGTGGGAACAACTCAATATTTTTACTCAAAGATTACTTATTGACTCTTGGGATGAAAGTGCTGCAAAGCATTATGGTTGCATCAGGGCTTTGTTAAAAAAGCAAGGCACCCCAATTGGTAATAATGATCTATTGATTTCGGCTCATGCGCGAAGCATGGATGCAGTATTAGTTACAAATAATGTTCGAGAATTTAATAGAGTACCCAATCTCTCAGTAGAAAATTGGGTGTCCAAATAAATCTCAGAAAAATATAACGCTTCGGCTAATGGAATAGTCCGCCCCACTCCCTAAACGGCCTCAAAAGGGCCATGATGTAAGTTTTAATCAAAACATCAAAACAGAAGAGAGGCAAACCATGAGCAAGCATAGCGTAAAAGGTGTCATTAAAGTATTGGGAATTGATCTGGCTAAAAACAGTTTTCAACTTCACGGCGTTGATAAAAATGGCCAGGTTGTACTTAAAAAAAACTCAGTCGTAAGCAACTCACTGCTTTCCATCAGTGCTTTGATTTGTTTCGTGAAGATAGAAGTTTCAATAATGTCAATCTAAGCTTGGAAAAAATTCTTCGCTTATGCATAACGCCTTGCTCAGTGGCGGGCCAAAGAGGCATTTTTTTGTGTGACATGGAGCTATTTATGTGTATTTTCAACATCCTTTGCCAAAATAGTGCTCGATCTATTTTTAAAGTCCCCGATAGGGGATCTGTAAATCCCCCGCCTTTAGGCGGCTGGTCTG
>CAYXVC010000049.1:0-15874 GCA_964468225.1 uncultured Gammaproteobacteria bacterium | reverse complement strand
GTTTGCAACATCCCTTTAATCATTTTGGAGTTTCCAGCAACAATATCACCGGACTCCATAAAGTCATGGCCGCCGTTCAAATCTGTAATCAGACCACCCGCCTCCTGCACAATCAACACACCGGCAGCAATGTCCCAGGGTTTCAACCCCATTTCCCAAAAGCCATCCAAACGACCGGCAGCAACATAAGCCAGATCCAGCGCTGCTGAACCAGGGCGACGAATACCTGAAGTTTGACTGATAAATGACTTAAGCATACCTAAATAGCTATCTAACCGACTGAAGTTTTTATAGGGGAAACCTGTACCCAACAGAGAGCCGGATAAATTACGATGGCCACTCACTCTAATACGCCGATCATTCATTTGAGCGCCGCCACCCCGTGTCGCAGTAAACAGCTCATGGCGCATGGGATCGTAGATCACAGCCACTTCCAGACGACCTTTGTATTGAAGCGCAATTGAAACAGAAAATTGCGGAAACCCATGAATAAAATTGGTGGTACCATCCAGTGGGTCAATAATCCACAAATAATCATCGCCCGAATGGCTACCGCTTTCCTCAGCCAGAATGGCATGATCCGGGTATGCTTTTTTTATCACATCAATAATTTGTGCCTCGGCTTTTTTATCAATCTCCGAAACAAAATCATTTTGATCTTTCACAGTGATTTTCAGTCGATCAGTTCGATCAACAGCACGGGAAATAGTATCCCCCGCTTTACGAGCGGCGCGGATGGCAATATTTAAAGTTGGATTCATTTTGATAATTCAGTCAACAAAAACGAGGAAGGATACCACTTTTCAGTGGCATAAAAAAAGTTGCAACTGTATCGGCAACTACAAATACAATCATCTTACAGGCTTTCTGGTAGACGTTCTTTGTCTCTATTTGGAGCCAAACAATATCGATTACGCCCTGACTCCTTAGCTTCATAAAGCGCTGTATCTGCCAGTTTAATCAATTCATCGGGCATAGCTTCAGCAGTCGGCACGATTCCAGCGCCTCCCAGGCTGATTGTGACATAATCAGCCGTTGCGGAATGATTATGCGGCAATGCCAGGTTTTCCACTTTTTGACGCAACTTTTCTGCAAAAAGAGCCACACCTTCCGTATCGGTATTAGGCAACACCACCACAAACTCTTCGCCACCATAACGTGCGGCCATATCTCCTGGCCGCCCTACAGCCTCGGCCAGTGCTTTGGCTACCTGACATAAACAATCATCACCACCCTGATGCCCATAGTGATCGTTATACCCTTTAAAATGATCAATATCGATCATAATAAGTCCGATATTTGTTTTTTCACGAATGGCACGATTCCACTCTTTTTGTAAAAAGAGATCGAAACTTCGACGGTTAGGTATCCCTGTCAAACCATCCTCTGAAGATATTCGCTCTAACTCAGCATTTTTTTCTTCGAGTTCTTTAAGCGCTATATCCAGTGCTTGTTGTGCTATATAACTGCGTGAGTGGGCACGAATTCGGGCAATCAATTCGATTTTTTCAGACGGTTTAACCAGATAATCAGCTGCACTGTTTTCAAACGCTTCGCTTTTTATTTTTGGATCGTCTTTACTCGAAAGCACAATCACCGGTACCTTTGATGTTGCTGGGCTTTTATTTAAAAAGCGTAGCAGTGTCATGCCATCAATATCAGGCATCACCAAATCCTGCAAAATAACCGTAGGCTGGTATTTTGCCGCTGCATTAATAGCTTCTGTTGGATCCTGACAGTAATAAAAATCAATATCGCTTTCACTTGCCAGCATACGACGAATTCCTTCCGCCACAATCAGTTGGTCATCCACTAAAAAAACGCGTGGCCCAGGTGTTTTCTCTTGTGTGTTGTTATCCACCATGACTCCTTAATTTAATACCTTTATTTACTAATATTGAACCAATCGCCTCAAGCGATAATACTTCCGTGGCAGCATCCACTTCTGCAGCTGCTTTTGGCATGCCGTATACAGCACTGCTCATCTGATCTTGCGCAACCGTATAGCATCCTTTCTTACGTAATGTTAATAGGCCATTCGCACCATCCCGACCCATACCAGTTAGCAATATACCTATCAGTTTCGATGACCAATATTTGGCAATACTATAAAAAAATACATCAACAGATGGGTGGTAAATTTCGTCAACCGGCTCTGCCGTGTAAATTAATTTGCCCTCTGCCGTCATAATCATGTGATCACTCGTGCCGGCAATCAAAACCGTTCCTGGTGTTGGCCGATCACCACTCTGTGCCAAACGAACATGAACTTTGCATTGTGAATCTAGCCACTTCGCAAGATCCCCCGCAAACTGAGCATCAATATGCTGCACCACCAAAATAGAAGATTCATAACTTTTCGGTAAGCCCGACAGTATTTTTAATAATGCCTGTGGCCCTCCCGAAGATGCACCAATAACAACCAATGGCGAAGCATTATTCATCCCGAATCGCTCAGAGTTTTTTGCTACAACTTTGAGCCGATTGTTTTGAAGTGTATCTTTCGCATTGATCAATACCTGAAGCGTTGCGATCTTTTGTAACAGATCATCCCGCCCCGGCCCCTCACCAGTCATACCTAACTCGGGTGTATTCACCGCATCCAAAGCACCCGCACCCATCGCTTCAAACACTTGCGCCGAATGATGGTGCACCGAACTTGTGACTATCAAAATGGGACATGGCGAGTGTTGCATAATCTGAACTGTGGCCTGAACCCCATCCATAACAGGCATAATTAAATCCATTAAAATCAGATCCGGGCAATCTTTTTGACATAACCGTACTGCTTCGAGACCATCATATGCCACCCATGCAACCTCATGCATGCCTGATGAAACCAATACTCGGCGCAAACTTTCCACCGCCATTTTCATGTCATTTACAATGGCTATTTTCACACTGCCGCCTCGCCAATCAGATCCAGGACGGCCTCTTGTAAGCTATGGTCATGAAAGCTCCCTTTGGTCAGATAATAATCTGCTCCGGCTTCCAGACCACGAAGCCGATCTTCTTCACGGTCTTTATAAGAGACTACAATAACCGGGATATGCGCCGTACTGCTATTCCCCTTGATATAATTCACAAACTCAATACCATCCATTCTTGGCATATCAATATCAGTGATTACCAAGTCGTAGTTGCTTTGATTCACCATATTCCATCCATCCATACCATCCACAGCAACGTCCACATGGTAACCTGATGCAACCAGCAAATTACGTTCCACCTCCCGAACCGTAATGGAATCATCCACCACCAAAATACGTTTGGTTAAATATTTTTCGCTTTCTCTATTGTCATGTCCTGAAGAGATGGCGCTGACCTTGCCACCATTAACAATCTTGTTAATAGAGCACAACATATCGTCCACATCGACTATCAAAATGGGAGAACCATCTTCCATAAGTGCTGCGGCACTAATATCTTTTATTTTTCTGAGTTGGCCTGGCATCTGCTGTACTACCAAATCCCGCTTGCCAACAAAGCTATCAACAACTAATCCGTAAGTGCTCTTTTTTTCACCTAAAACTACTACTGAAACGGTCTCTTTATTCGAGATCAAATCCCCGGGTAGATCAAGTAACTGAGCCATAGAGATGACGCCCACAGATTGCCCCTCTATCTTGATAAACTGATGCCCTTCAATCTCTTCGATAGCACTTTTTTCCGCTTTGAAAATCTGTTTTATACGCGCCAATGGAAAAGCGTAAGGCTCTTCTGATACATGAACCAGCAAACACGGGATCACTGACAGTGTCAGTGGAAGCTGCATATGAAAGCGTGTGCCCTTTCCTAAACATGATGAAACACGAACCTGCCCCCGCATTTTCTGAACAACCTCATGAACCACGTCCATACCCACACCACGCCCAGAAATTTCAGTCACATCCTGTTTAGTCGAAAAACCAGGCAAAAACAGAAATTCATACAATTCAGCTTCCGAGAGATTTTTGGCAATGCTTTCATCCACCATTCCCTTCTGTAAAACTTTTGCACGTAAATTTTCGATATCAATCCCGCCGCCATCATCCTCAATCACTATGGATAACATTCCTGCCTGATGAAATGCAGAGAGCCGTACCACCCCTTTCTCCGGTTTGCCTGATGCTTTTCGTACTTCAGGCATTTCAATACCGTGATCAACGGCATTGCGTAACAAGTGGTTCAGAGGCGCTTCAATTTTTTCAAGAATATCCCGATCCAGTTTGGTGGCTTTACCCTCTATTTCCAGACTGACAGATTTGTTCAGTGAACGTGCAACGTCGCGCACCATACGAGGAAACCCCTCCACGCCATCAGAAAATGGACGCATACGGCTTGTGACAACGGCTTGATGTAAACGGCTGGAAAGATTAGTTGCGTGCCGGTCATACTCCTCCATAGCAGCAATTCTACCGGCCAGCTCTCTACGACACTCAGCCTCTCTATTTTGAATGTCACGTAATAATTCATAGATTTTTTCATCATTCGTGACATCACTGACGACACTCCATAACACATCAAGGCGCTGGGCCAATTTCACATGGTGCTGTTTTAATCTGGACATGGAATCAACATAGGGTCGTAGCCAACGTGCTCGCACAATGGATTCGCCCGTTAATCCCATGAGTCGATTGATTTGTGTTGTACTCACCCGCAGTACAGAATTCACCTCTTCTGTTCCCTCATCCACAGTTTCAGGTGCAGGGGTAGGCATCTTTTTCGGTAAAGGCGTTGGCTGTTTTACTTCTTGATCAGGCAGTATATTTTCAGGCATGGCCTGAGTTGGTTCAGGTGAATGACCTTGATTCTTCTTTTTCCGAATACCCTCCAGAGATGCCAGCAGCGACTCATACTCAGTTTTGTGGCTATTTAACCACTCATTTTCGGGATCTTGAAGATGCACAGAAAGGGTATCAATACTTTTAAATAAAATATCAATATCTTCAACTGTCAGAGTAATATTGCCTTCTTGCAATGCAACAAAGCAATCTTCCATCAGGTGCGCAATATCAACAACGTCACTCAAACCAACCATGCGTGCCGCACCTTTAATAGAATGTGCGGCACGCATCAAGGACTCCAGGCATTCAGGTGATGACTCTCCTTGCTCCAATTCCAGCAAACCATTATTAATAACAGGAGCATGTTGCTCCACTTCCTGGCGAAACAGATCCAACATGGAAGAATTATGTAACTCTTCATCATTCATGGCACTAACGCACCTCTTTTTTCAGTGAGTCCAACAGCTTTAAGCCATCAAGACAACCCACATGTAACACACCATCTTCGGCTTCATCATGCAAATCAAGCATCCCTTTGAGGTAGCTCGAAGCACAGTACGTTGCGGTTGAAGGTGCATGATATATTTCTGAAGGAGCGTAGTGATAAATACCTTTAATTTCACTCACTGGAAAGACGTAACGCCCCCCATCATTTGAAAAAACAATAAATCGTTCGTATATTTTCTTTTTACTTATTTTTGTGCTTTCTTGCTTATCTACGCCTAACAAGCGCCCCAGTGAGATACAGATCAATAACTCCCCATGCACATTCACCAAACCCTTTAAACTACCGTAGCTCCTATGTGGCAGTGTATGCACTTTACGCTTACAAATAACCTCTCTAAAAAATATCGTTGGCAGTGCCAGCCATTCATAACCCAAGCGAAAAATAACAATGGATTCTGTTTTATAATCCTCAGCCTCATGCTCTTTAGCAATAATTTTTTGAAACTCATCCAGATAACCCGGTGGCGGTCTACGCTCCAGCAAGCAAAGCCCTGCTTCAGAATAAACCTTACAATTTCGACAATGAATCACTTTTTTTAGCTCTGGACAACGCGCTTTTTCTCTACCCCATATGCCAATGTGGTTCCAGCAGTCATTCACTTTTTTTTCTGTGCCGTATTTCGAAATCATAGTATTGAGCTTACTTTTTTCTCAGCAATACGTTCTGCGCGCGAACGATATACCCCGGCTGCAGTAGAATCACCCCGTCGCTCGGCATAAATGGCTAAATAAGTGAGTGCCTCATAGTGTTTGGGATTTAAATAAAGTGTCTTACAAAATAGATCATGAGCACCAGACCATTGCTTCTGAACATCAAGAATCACACCCATTAAATAATGTGCATGAACAGAAACAGCATTTTTTTTCAAAAAATTTTGACACAATATTTTTGCTTCATCCAACGCTCCTTGATCAGCTAATTGCTGAATACGCTCCATAACATTTTCATCTTCAATAAGGTGTGTACAATCTACTTTTTCAACCTGTAGTACTTCAGCCTTTCTCAGAGATTTAAACGAGCTTTTATACGACTTACTGAAAGAGTGCTGCTGAACAACAGGAGTAACAGACTTTGGTTTAATCGATTCTTGTTTATAAAAAGCAAAGGCGCCAGGGTAAGAAACAGGGGTGAAGGGGCGATCTATTAATGCACTAACATCTGCATAACCAACAAATAGAACCCCATGGTCAATTAATAATTGACAAAGGTGGTCAGCAACCTTTTTTTTAGTTTTATCATCAAAGTAGATCAATAGGTTACGGCAGAAAACAATATCATAAGTACCTGACTTCCTGACAAAACCCTCATCGAGAATATTAGCTGCATCAAACGAAACAGAGCTTCTTACAGCATCGTCTAATTGGTATCTGTTCGATACCTTTTTAAAGTAATGTTGATATTGCTTGATCACTTTTCCACGAAAAGAGTGTTGTGAATAATTACCTTTTATTGCGTAATCTAATACCCACGTATTAATATCTACAGCTTCAATTAAAAACTGATGCGATTTCATTCCGCATTCTAATAGTGTCATCGCAACAGAGTATGGCTCTTCTCCGGTTGCACACGGAACATTTAATATACGCAACTTCCTTTTTTTCCCGGAAGGCAACCATTGATTATTAATAAAGCTTTTCAAAAAATTAAAAGGTATGTCATCACGAAAAAACCAGGTTTCAGGCACCATTGTTTCGTTAATGAGTGACTGCAATTCATCCGATGACTGATTAAGTAGCGCATAATAATCCGCAACATCAATCACATTTCGCACATCCATTCGCCGCTTGATATTGGTTTTTATTGATTCCGAACCAATAGAGGCACTATACAGCCCTGTTTTATCCTTCAGCAGTGTTTCTATGAGTTGATAAATCATCTGGACAAATTATTTTTCTAGGGCTTCATCTACCAATGAGGTTTTTGTTTGTACGATTTTTGATTGCCATTGTTCAGGAATCAAATTTGCCAGATCAATCAGTTGAATAATCTCTTTGTCATTCATCACAACCTGATTTAAAAATGATTTATCTGTCATATCAACCCCGGAATTTACTAATGATTTTTGATCAATATGAATTGCTTCCGTCACACGCTCTGCAAGTATTCCGAATAAGGCAGGCTCAGAATTTTGCTCTCTTTGTAAATACTTCAAATCAACCACAATGATTCTGGAACCCAAATAGATTGAAGCAGGTTTTTGGATATATAAATAATTAATATCGACGACGGGAACAGGGCTCCCATGAAAATTTAATAATCCGGAAATATAATCAGGAGTACGAGGAATTTCTTTAACTGCAACGGGCGGAATGACTTTAACCACATGAGATACATCAATGCCATAACGTTCATTACCGATCGTAATCAGTAAAAGCATCACGGCTAAATCACCTCAGATTCTTTTGCATGGATACTGAGAACTTTAAATTGACTAACCCCTTGTTGCAGACCGTACGCAGCATCATTCAAATGATCAATGGAGGAGCTGGACTGATTCAGTGATTCTACTGTTTGTTGCGCAGCACTACTTAACTGAACAATGGCTTGCTTAATCTGCTCCGCACCTTGAGCCTGAAATTGCATTCCTTCATGCACACTTTCAAACCTGGGTGTCAGTGCTTGAACCTGTTCAATAATTTGTGTGAGATCATGCCCCACATCGCGTACCACCTCGGCGCTGTTTTGTACTTCTTTTGAAAACTTATCAACACTCATCACACCCGCTGAAACAGCAGTCTGAACTTCTTTGACCATCTGTTCAATATCCAGAGTTGCTCCAGCCGTCTGATCAGCCAATCGACGTATTTCAGTGGCTACCACAGCAAATCCTACCCCGTATTCACCCGCTTTTTCTGCTTCAATTGCAGCATTAAGTGACAACAGATTTGTTTGATCTGCCACTTTAGTGATGGTGGTGACAACCGTATTAATGTTGTTTGCTTTTTCATTCAGTACTTCGAGTTTATTTGCAATGGCTCCAGAGGCATTAACAACATGGTGCATTGTCTCTTCCATTTTCGCCAAACCTTCTTGACCACTACTTGCAGCGGCGGCAGTTTGCTCAGAACCCGAAGATACTTCATCCATCGTTCGAACAAGCTCTGTATTGGTGGCAGAAATTTCTGTTGCTGTCGCAACAATTTCATTAATGGTCGCGGCTTGTTCTGTGAGCGTTGCCTCTTGCTGTTTGGCTGTTGCTGCAATTTGTGTTGCAGATGAAGTCACTTTAATTCCGGATTGCTGCACTTGTGTGACTAATGTATTTAAACGATCCACCATACGCTGAACACCTTCCGCCAACTGTCCAACACTATCATCACCACTGACCGTTACTTTTCCAGTTAAATCACCTTCAGCCGCACGCGCAACGACACCCAGTATCGCCCCCACTTTTTGTTTTAACTCTTCAACCGCAGTACGTCTTTCGTCCATCAATGCACGTATATTCCCTAGCATGACTTCCAGCCCGGCACCTAATTCGCCAATGGCTCCTTCTTGAGGTATCGATACTGCCGTTTCCAAATCACCTTTAGCGGCCCGATTGACGACTTCGAGCAAAATATCAACTTTATGGCGCAGCTCTTGTGCGACCTCTTGTTCACGTCTGAAACTATCGTTTAATTTATCAGACATGGCATTCAAAGCCATACCTAGTCGCCCCACCTCGTCAGAACTCGTCACAACGGCTCTGGCACTACTATCGCCATTAGCACGACGCTTAACGACTTGAATCAGACTTGCAAGAGGATCCGAAATCCAGCGACGTAATAAAAAGTTGGCCAAAAACAGACCTAAAACCATCAATAGCAAGTTTGCTAATGCAGAAGTCCACATCTCCTGGGTCATATTTTCATCAATATCAGCCAGTGAATAGCTCACTCGAACCAAACCATTCACTGTACCGGACGGTACGTTATGACAAGCCAGACAATTAGTATCCCCATCATTTGTTGCACGAATCGGTGTTAATACGGTGACTACACGACCACTATTACGTTGTTCTGTAAATATAATTTCTTCGCCCATCAAAGCACGTCGGTCGTACTCATCTACTGGGGACTCTTCTGGCAAACCTGGGCCATGTTGATTCATCACTGATTGACCGCGTACAACACGAGCCTCTAAAACATCGGGGTCTTTAAGAATTTTTTCCCGCAAAATAGAACGTTGATCCATCGTATCGGTCAACATCATGGTATTTAAACTATCGAAATAAAAGTCTGTGATGCTTTTGGTGTGATCAGTGACTAGCCCTAACACACGCTCTTCCGTACGCTGCATCGTAAAGAGAGTCACCAATATCACAACACTGACAAAAATCAATGTAATGATGACATTGATTTTCGTACGTACAGATAAACTACCTATAATTGAAGGGATCCCTGACATAAAGCTATTGCACTCCCATCCTTGTTGCGCATTTAAAATTAAATTATCAAGGCATTAAACGGCAGATAGCTATTTTTCTTTAAACTTCAGGACATATATTTTTGAACAGAGGATGTATGGGTCAGTCTCGCCATGATAATGTCGCATTGCACTACAAAAACATGGCGAAGCTGGTTAAGGAAGCTTTATTTTTCTGATGCGCTACTCATTTCTAATACCTTATGCAACCGCTCAGCAGGAACATAACCAGGGATAAAAGTACCATCTTCTAAAACCATGCTTGGTGTGCCACGTACCCCAATCATTTCTCCAATCTCCATATGTTTTTGCACAGGGTTATTATCACACTTATTATTTTCAATCTTTTTACCTGTTTTTGCAGCCGTCATTGCAGCTTTTCGATCATCCGCACACCAAGCTGAAACAGATTTAAGATAAGACTCTGTACCCACTCCTGAGCGAGGATAGGCCAGATAACGAATCGCAATGCCCAACTTATTATAGTCGTCCATTTCTCTATGCATCTTTCGGCAATAACCGCAGTCAATATCAGTAAAGACCGTCACCGTATATTTAGTCTTCTCTGGAGCGAAAATAATCATCTCTTCCTCTTTTAAATTAGCAATCAATTTCCCTCTACTCTTTTCGCGACGAGTCTCAGTCAAATTACTCATTTGATTCAGATCAATCAAATCACCCTGAAACATATAGTTACCATCGCCAGAAATGTACATAATTTCAGCACCAACCTCGACTTCATAAATCCCTGAAACAGGTGTCTCAGTAATAGCATCAGCACTTAAATCAGGTGAAATTTTACTCAGTGCCTTATTAATCTCTTTTACCTTGCTTGTTTCTGCTGCAAAAAGTGTTGATGATCCAACAAAAAACAGAAAAATAAGCAGGCAGTTCAAAAGCTTTTTATACATAGCACTCTCTCTTGGTTTAGGTTTATTAACCGCGCGGATGATGTTGGACATGAAATTCCTTTATACGTTCCCTAGCAATATGTGTATAAATCTGTGTCGTTGAAAGCGTACTATGTCCTAACAACATCTGCAATACACGTAAATCGGCACCGTGATTCAATAAGTGAGTCGCAAAACTATGACGCAACGTATGAGGTGATATAGCTTTGGAAATGCCCACTTGTAATGCATAGCTTTTTATTAATGACCAAAATGTTTGGCGCGTTACGCTTGTTCCACGATGAGTCAGAAACAGTTTTTCAGAGCTGTTTTTCTTTGATATTGTAGGTCGCACTTTCTTAAGGTAGTGATCAATGTGATGAACCGCCTCCTCACCAATTGGCACAAGGCGTTCTTTATTCCCCTTGCCATTAATGCGCAAAACCCCTTGATGCAGATTACAATTAACAACATTCAGCGTTACAAGCTCTGTCACACGTAAACCACCCGCATACATCACCTCCATCATTGCACGATCTCTTACACCCATAGAATCGCTTTCATCGGGAGCCAGAAGCAATTGCTCCACCTCCTGTTCTGTTAAAACTTTTGGTAATAATGGGCGTATTTTTGGTAAAACAAGGTGCTGACTCGGATCAATGGAAATCACTGACTCTCGTAATAAATATTGATAGAAGCGACGGAATGTTGTGATCGTTCGTGCTGTACTGCGCGCACTTTTTCCACACTTTAAACTCTCTTCTAAAAAAACCAAGAGCATTGTTTGATCGGCTGCCTCAATGGCCATACCCCTGTTTTTCAACCAGCCAGAGAAAGTTCTTAGATCCGAACGATATGCATCAATAGTATTATCACTCAAACCACACTCTAGCCAGAGCATATCCAAAAATTGGTTTTGCATTTATATACGCAAAAAAAAACGGGCAATGCCCGTTTTTTTAATCTTCTGTTGCTTCGGCAATGGGCCTGTCTACCAGTTCCACAATCGCCATCGGTGCTTTATCACCAGCCCGATATCCGCATTTCAAAATTCTCAGATAACCTCCAGGACGCTCTTTATAACGAGGTCCAAGTTCATTAAAGAGCTTGGCTACAATTTCTTTGTCTCTTAAACGAGCGAAAGCCAACCTTCTTTTAGCAACACTATCTTCTTTGGCCATTGTAATCAATGGCTCAACAACACGACGAAGTTCTTTGGCTTTTGGTAAAGTTGTCTTGATCATTTCATGCTGCATAATAGAAACAGCCATATTTTTGTACATAGCTTTTCTGTGACTGCTATTTCGGCCTAACTTCCGACCACTTTTCCGATGTCGCATCGATATACCCTTCTCTTATAATTCCTAAGGAACTATTTCAATAATTTAATTAATCGTATAAACCGGCAGGTGGCCAATTTTCCAATCGCATTCCTAAAGACAGTTCATGTCTTGCTAAAACATCTTTAATCTCAGTCAGTGATTTCTTCCCTAGATTTGGAGTTTTAAGCAATTCGACTTCAGTGCGCTGAATCAGGTCACCGATATAGAAAATATTCTCTGCTTTCAGGCAATTAGCTGAACGCACAGTCAATTCAAGATCATCAATAGAGCGCAATAATGTTTGATCAACTTCGGTCTGCTCTACTTCAGGCTCTACTTCAGGCTGCACTTCCAAATCAACAAAAGCTGATAGCTGATCATGAAGAATGGAAGCAGATTGCCTAATCGCCTCTTCTGGATCAACACTGCCATTGGTTTCAATATCAATAATCAATTTATCCAGATCAGTACGTTGATCAACACGCGTACTTTCAACCACATAACTCACTTTTTTTACAGGAGCAAAGGTCGCATCTAAAGGAAGTATCCCTAATTTCTGGTTAGACTCTTCGTCCGTAGCAGCAGTAGTAATAGTATTGCTTGCACGATATCCGCGGCCATGCTCAACCTTCAACTTCATGTTCAGCTCACCTTCTTTAGTCAGGTTTGCAATCACAAGGTCGGGATTGATTATTTCAACATCATGCGGCAGCTCAATATCACTAGCCAAAACAGGACCTTCACCTTTTTTGGAGAGCGTCAATTCAACTTCATTGCGTCCATGCATGCGAATAGAGAGGCATTTCAGGTTTAAAAGGATATCAATAGTATCTTCCTGAACACCTTCTTTTGAAGTGTATTCATGTAAGACCCCTTCAATCTCTACCTCTGTCACAGCACAACCGTGCATCGATGACAACAAAACGCGCCTAAGAGCATTCCCTAATGTGTAACCAAAACCACGTTCCAATGGTTCAAGTGTAATTTTAGCGTGGTATTTGTCTTGAACCTTAACATCTACAACGTTAGGTCTAAGAAAATCTGACACTGAGCTTTGCATGACAATGCCTCATCAAAATGAAAATTTATTCCAATAAATGATATAAAAGAAGAACCTTCTATATCAAACTCGTAAGCTTATACTCTACGTTTTTTGGGAGGTCGACACCCATTATGGGCTATTGGAGTCACATCATTAATGCTACCAATTTTAAAACCAGCTGCATTGAGTGAACGCACAGCTGAGTCACGACCTGGCCCTGGGCCTTTAACCATCACATCAAGGCTTTTCATACCACACTCTTTCGCAGCAGTCGCTGCCTTTTCTGCTGCAACCTGTGCAGCAAATGGTGTGCTCTTACGAGACCCTCTAAAACCACAACCACCTGCAGTTGCCCAAGACAGTGCATTTCCCTGGCGATCAGTAATAGTCACAATGGTATTATTAAATGTTGCATGAATGTGTGCTATACCATCAACAACATGCTTTTTAACCTTCTTTTTAGACCGACTTGAAGTGGCTTTTGCCATAACTCTTTTACCTATATCAAACAAACAATATTAATGAATAATCTATGAATTCAAGATTAGTACGTCTATCTCTTAATGGGTTTACGCGGCCCTTTGCGAGTACGTGCATTAGTGCGTGTACGTTGTCCGCGTAGTGGTAGACCACGACGATGACGCAACCCTCGAAAGCAGCCAAGATCCATTAATCGTTTAATATTCATAGAAACTTCTCGGCGCAGATCCCCCTCCACCAAGAACTTGGCAACCTCATCACGCAGACCGGTGATTTGATCGTCTGTCAACTCTTTAACTTTGCTAGCAGGATTAACGCCTGTTACATCACATATACTCTGTGCGCGAGTTGACCCTATTCCATAAATAGAACGCAATGCAATCACAGTGTGCTTATGCGTGGGAATATTAATACCGGCAATACGAGCCATCCAAAAATCTCCAATCTTTTCTATATTGCGCCAAAAAAGTGGGCAATACTACATATATAACCAATAACAATCAATACGAAAAGGGATTAACCTTGACGCTGCTTATGTTTTGCTTCTTTGCAGATCACTCTGACGATACCTTTACGTCGAACAACCTTGCAATTTCGGCACAATTTTTTAACTGATGCACGCACTTTCATGAGTCACTGCCCTTAAACATTTAAAAAAATAAATAAAAAATAACGGGGTGAATAATAACAAATTACGGCTTACTTGGTTCCGCCTTTAAGATTTGCTTTTTTCATAAGCCCTTCATATTGATGAGACATCAAATGGGACTGTACCTGAGCAATGAAATCCATCACTACAACGACAATAATCAAAAGTGAGGTTCCACCAAAATAGAATGGAACATTCCAATAGACAATTAAAAACTCAGGCAACAGACATACAAGCGTAATATAAATAGCACCAATCGTTGTCAAACGCGTCATGATAGTATCAATGTAACGTGTCGTTTGAACTCCAGGACGTATACCTGGAATAAAAGCACCGGAACGTTTCAAATTATCTGCTGTATCTTTAGGGTTAAAAACCAACGCCGTATAAAAAAAGCAGAAGAAAATAATGGCTGTGGCATAAGCTAAAACATATACAGGCTGACCTGGAGACATTAATGTAGCGACATCCTGAAGCCATTCCATTCCTGAGCTAGTACCAAACCAACCTGCAATTGTTGCAGGAAAAAGAATGATACTTGATGCAAATATGGGGGGGATTACTCCGGCCATATTAACTTTAAGAGGTAAATGACTTGTATGGCCACCATAGACTTTTCGGCCTTGTTGGCGCTTTGCATAATTAACAGTAATTCGGCGCTGACCACGCTCTACAAAAACAACAAACCCTGTCACACACAACGCTAAAGCAAAGAGAAAAATAACCAGTAACGCGCTCATTTCACCTGTGCTGCTCAGCTCCAGAGTGCCACCAATAGCTGAAGGCAATCCGGCGACTATACCTGCAAAGATAATAATAGAGATACCATTACCTATCCCTCTCTCAGTCACTTGCTCTCCAAGCCACATTAAAAATATAGTACCGCTCACCAGAGTCATGACTGTAATAAAGCGAAAAGCCAGCCCGGGATCTATCACTAAAGGACTTCCGCCATAAGATTGACTTTCTAAAGCAATAGAGATACCTATCGCTTGAAAAGTAGCCAGCACCACCGTTCCATAACGTGTATATTGACTGATTTTCTTACGACCTGATTCGCCCTCTTTTTTCAATTGTTCAAGTTTCGGATGAACAGCCGTTAAAAGCTGCATAATAATCGAAGCCGAGATGTAAGGCATGATTCCAAGAGCAAAAATTGCAACTCGCTCAAGCGCTCCACCAGAGAACATATTGAACATATCAAGAATCGAGCCGCGCTGCTGGTCAAACAGAGCAGCTAATGCGACGGGATCAATCCCTGGCACGGGAATAAATGTACCTATGCGATAAACTAAAATCGCACCAATAACAAAAAATATTCGACGCCTAAGCTCCGTCATTTTCCCCATAGATGGCAAAGAAGCTCCCATTTAAACCTCTATCTTCCCACCAGCTGCTTCAATAGCCGCTTTGGCTCCCTTGGTGGCAACCAAACCTCTTAATGTCACTGGTTTTGTAATTTCACCGGAAAGAATTACTTTTACGCGTTTAATCTTATTTGAAATAATATTGGCTTTCTTTAATGACTCAATATCAATCACATCACCATCCACCTTAGCAAGCTCATGAAGACAAACCTCACCAACCGTCATACCCACTCGCGATGTAAAACCAAACTTGGGAAGACGACGTTGCAAAGGCATTTGACCGCCTTCAAAACCGACTTGAACACTGCCGCCAGTTCACTGAACAGAACTTCGTGACTGACGGTATTCCGCGTCACCACCAGCCAGGACGCGCATCCGCCTTCGTGGTACCAGAGATCGCGGGTTTGACCGGCGGGATTGTCGCGCAGATGCACGAAATCATC
>CAYXVC010000048.1:0-15959 GCA_964468225.1 uncultured Gammaproteobacteria bacterium | reverse complement strand
TATACTTGCTGATCATCCTGATATGGGTACTACAAGAAAAGACCTAAACAAAATTCCTCAAAGTTTTGTGAAGGGTTCTCACGTAATCATTTATCGAATAGTCGAAAAAGATTTAATTGAAATAGCTACTATTTTGCCACAAAGAATGGACATACCCAATCTCATCAAAAAGACGCTATGACACTATAATATCTTTGCCACCACTTAACACCTTGCAGGACAAAGACAAGGGGTCTATTTGGCGTTCTGTATAAACGCTGTCAATAATACCACTGCAAATTCACGCGTCGCTTTATCCGATGAAGCTAATTTATCTGTTTTGGTGATCAGCTCTTTGAGTGACAGCCCGGCATAATCAGCGATTAGGCTCTTAGGGGTTATTTTTCATCGCTTTTTGAATACTGCCATAACTTCGGATCCAGGGTTTAAAGCTTGCAAGTGATGCGGGAAGGTTTTTTATTGCATTAGAGGCAAGGCCATGATTTTCGTAACTTCCATAAAGCATGGCGTATAAATTTTCACCATTACGTTCAATATGCAAATAGGCGCTCTGGTCGGTGAGTTGATTTTTTTTAATAAAATCGCGCATGGCTTCTTCTTTGCTGATTGCAAATACCTGCAAAGTATAGTGCTCTTTATTTTGCTGATTAATCCATTTTTGGCTTTTTATCTCTGACGCTGCGACTGTCGTTTGTTTTTCTGCTTGAACGGGGTTTTTCGCTATCGGTTGTGTCGTGCTGGTTGTGGGTTTTGATGTGAACTTCGGCATATCAATTTGTTCCAGACGGTTTTCAGGAATTTTTTCTTTGGTGATCTGCGGTGTTTCGAGCGTAATGGATGCTGGTATCGGTTGCAGGGGTAGCGTTTGATCTGTCGAGACAATATGGATTGAATTTTTTGTTGTCTGTGGTGTAACGATGGGCCGCTCTTTATGCTCTTCAATGATGGGCAGAGTGAGTGCTTCTGTGTGTTGAGTGGTTGTTTCATCTGAAAAGTGACTGCTGATGACACTTTGCAAAATGGCAATGAATGCAATGGCACTGACAATTAGTATGGCTGGAATAAGCTTTGTTGTATTCCACATGCTTTTCACCTTTTGAATAAGAGGTGAAATCAGATCTTTTTCTTGTGATTTTTCTGTGGCATTTTCAAGTGAAAATGCCATAGAAGGTGTTGCTGAAAGTAGCTCGTCTCCTTCTTGTGAGTCTATGATTTGACGAGCCAATACATTAATGCGCTCGGGTAAGCCTTCCGATCTTTTATAGATTCTTTTTATGACTGCAGGAGTGAATAGCGAGCTGTCATAGTCATTGGCTGCATGTAGGCGATGCAGAATATACTCTTTTGTCTGGTGTTCATCAAAAGGGGGGATTTCAAATGTATGAAGAATACTTTGTTTTAGTTTTTTAAGATCTGGGTGCTCTAGCGTTTGTTGAATTTCGAGATCCCCTGCTATCACAATGTGCAGTGGTTTACTATGTTTCTGGGCGTGATGAACAATGGTTTCTATGCATTGAAGGCAGTCAATGTTCAGCTTGTGGGCATTATCAATAGCTAAAATTGTGCGTAATGTGGTCTGTTTTAAATCGCTGATTGCATCAAGAATCTGACTTTTTAAAGGTTGCTCTGGGGCTTTTTCAGTGAGATCAAGGTTAAGGGTTTCAGCAATGGCTGTGATGAACTGGATTTCATTTTCTATATCATAAACATCTATTAAATTGATTGAAGCGGTCTCTTTGGCTTGAAGCAAAAATTGCTTGAGCAGCATCGTTTTTCCAGCACCAGGTGCGCCGACGATTAATAATATCTCGTCCAGTGATATGAGGTGTAATAACAAGCGCAAGCGCTGAATGCGGGTATGCTCAGGGTAAAAAAAGTTGGGGTCGTCTGTGTCAGAAAAAGGTTCTTCTGGAAATTGAGACAACCCCAAATCAGGAGAAGAATCAGATGCCAAACGATTATTGTTATTCATATTCAAATCCTGGGTTTAGAGACGTTCACAAAATAATTGTATAAATTGCTTTGTACACGTTTCTTAATTTTCTGAAAATACGACGCGAAATCCCTTTTTCAACATTAAATCACGCTGATGGATCAGCATATTTTGTGCATGCTCTTGATCTTCAAAAAGTTTACGATTGATGCGCCCTGCTGAGCCTTGATAGCCGATCTCTTTAATAAAGATCCAGCTGCCGAGTAAATCTTGTTGCAGTAACAGATGACAAAAGCGCAAGGGCTGGTCATTTGGGGTTATTTGCATGTAGATGCGCATTTACAGTTTTTTCATATGGAGCCGATAGAATCAAAATATACAGACTTTACCTGATTAATCAAGTGATCGTTCCTACAACTGTAAATGGTGAGTAAAAATGGATTTTTCATCCACGTCAGAGCAATTGGATATTTTCAGACGGTGCGTGTCGCTCAATACGGAAATCTACAAAATGGTGCCGTTGACCAAGCGGATGCGGCTACTCTCTTCGAATGCCGTTTGTGCGGCCGCACGAGCAGGCAGCCATGGTAATACTTTCAGGGTATTGACTCAGGATATTCAGCTACTGAGTGATGATGTTTCCCATTGCATACTCAGTACCCGAAAAATTATTGATGAAGTGGTCTATCTCTCTTCCAGAGTGGTGACGCTGGATAATAATAAAAAAATGTTTCAACGCATTATTGATAGCCATGATATGGAGAAAGATAAAACACCAAGAGAATTTTTTAGTCACTCTGTAGAGAAAATGACAAAAGGTGAAGAGGTAGAGGTGGAGGCCTTAAAAAGGCAATTCAAACGGTTGCAGGAGCAGCTCTCTCCTCTGGAAGAGTTGTCAAAAAAAGGGCAATATCTTTCGGTGTATTCGGCGGTTGAAGCAGAGGCATCGGAGGGGGGCGGTGAAAGTTTTCAGGCCGTCGTGAATATGTTGCGCTCTCTGGTGAAAATATTGAAAGATCAATCGAATAAAATTACTTCTGTATTGGATGAAATTATACTTTCCGTTGAACTAAAAGCAACATAAATCATTTTACTTTAGGGATAAATAAATGATAAAAAAACAACTTTTCAGTCGAAATGGCCATGTCTGGAGTGTCATTGGACGAGATAAAAACAAGCGTGATGAAGTCATTGATACGAATCAATATTTGATTGAAAAAAATGGTAAAGGTTTGCTTCTTGATCCGGGGGGTATTGAAAACTTTTCAACAACTGCTGCGGAGATTTCCAAGCATTTTGATTTGCGTAATTTGGATGGCCTCTTTGCATCACATCAGGATCCCGATGTTATTTCATCATTGACACTGTGGGTGCAGGCGATGCCTCATATTAAGGTGCACATGCCGAGTGTGTGGGTGGGGTTTATTACACATTTTGGTGTGCTGGAAGAAAATATCAACGCAATACCTGATAAAGGTGGCATTGTTATGCTGGAAGATTTGCCACTGCAAGCATTGCCCGCACATTATATGCATTCGTCAGGAAACTTGAGCCTTTATGATGCTGAGGCAAAAATCCTTTTTTCTGGTGATATTGGTGCTGCATTGTTGCCCGATGATAAAGATGATCTTTTTGTCACAGATTTTGAAGAGCATGTCGGTTATATGGAGTATTTTCATCGTCGCTGGATGCCGTCCAATGAAGCAAAATCACGTTGGGTCTCCATGGTGAGAAAGCTGGATATTGATATGATTGCACCACAGCATGGTGCTATTTTTCAAGGGGAAGATGTGACGCGATTCCTGAATTGGTTAGATGCTTTGCGTGTTGGCAATGGTTGGGAAGAGTGGGAAGCTACAGAGTTAGAAAAAGCCCATGAAGCTGAGACAGCTTTGGCATAGTAATATTTACCCCGTTTTGCTCCCATGAATAAAATCATGGGAGTTTAATTCCCAGTTGACCCCATAATTCATCCACGCGTTTTTTAACAGCTTCATCCATCTTAATAGGCACACCCCATTCACGATTGGTTTCACCTTGCCATTTGTTGGTCGCATCAAAACCCATTTTAGAGCCTAAGCCTGAGACGGGTGACGCAAAGTCCAGATAGTCAATCGGCGTATTCTCAATGGTGGTGGTATCACGAGCAGGATCCATGCGTGTTGTCATGGCCCAGATCACATCATTCCAGTCGCGCACGTTCACATCATCATCAGTGACGATCACAAATTTGGTATACATAAACTGGCGCAAGAAAGACCATATGCCCAGCATCACACGCTTGGCATGACCGGGATACTGCTTTTTGATGCTGACGATTGCCATGCGATAAGAGCAGCCTTCAGGGGGAAGGTAAAAATCAACGATCTCCGGGAACTGTTTTTGCAAAATGGGCACGAACACCTCATTCAATGCAACGCCCAGAACCGCCGGTTCATCGGGTGGACGACCTGTATACGTGCTGTGGTAAATAGGGTCGCGGCGATGAGTGATACGTTCTACAGTGAAAACAGGGAAAGTATCCACTTCATTGTAATAACCGGTGTGATCACCAAAAGGGCCTTCTGGTGCTTCTTCACCCGGTTCAATATAACCTTCCAGTATAAATTCAGCGCTGGCAGGCACTTGTAGATTATTGGTTTGGGATTGCACAACCTCAGTTTTTGAACCGCGCAATAAACCGGCAAAGGCATATTCTGATAAGGAATCTGGTACGGGAGTGACTGCTGCCAGAATAGTGGCCGGATCTGCCCCCAGTGCGACCGATATTGGAAAGCGTTCATCTGGGTGTGCCTGTTGCCATTCTCTAAAATCCAGAGCGCCCCCGCGATGTGAGAGCCAGCGCATGATTAATTTATTACGACCAATCACTTGCTGGCGATAAATACCTAAATTTTGCCGTTCTTTATGTGGTCCTTTGGTAATCACTAATCCCCAGGTGATTAATGGCCCTGCATCACCGGGCCAGCATGTTTGAATGGGGAGCTTGTTTAAATCAACATCATCAGCTGACTGGATAATGTCTTGGCACGGTGCGCTTTTAAGCTCTTTGGGAGCCATATTCAATACTTGCTTAAATATAGGTAGCTTGCCCCAAGCGTCTTTCATACCTTTAGGTGCTTCAGGTTCCTTAAGGTAGGCCAGTGTTTTTCCCACTTCACGTAAGGCTTCGACGGAATCTTCACCCATGCCTAGTGCAACGCGGTGTGGTGTGCCGAATAAATTGGTGAGAACAGGAGCATCAAACCCTTTAGGGTTTTCAAACAGCAGTGCCGGACCTCCTCCACGCAGTGTACGGTCACATATTTCAGTCATTTCCAGGTAAGGGTCAACTTCTTCAGTAATTCGTAGAAGTTCACCCGATTTTTCGAGCTGCTTAATGAAATCGCGCAAGTCTTTATATTTCATATTTAAGGAAGTGTCCGATTAATGCAGGGTTTAAATTGAACATTTTACTTATCATTAATAAAATTTCACTAAAAGTTTTGAGTCAGAGGGCGCTATTACATAGAGATCATTTTTATTAAAACAAGGAACGTATAAATATGAAAGCGCTCTTCACTCCAGCGATATCGATTATGAATAAGTTATCGTATGCACAAAAAATACTCCTTATTGCTATAATATTTACTATGTCTGTGGTGGAGGAGTTGTATCAAATTATTTTTGACATGAAAAGCTCTCAAGAGCTTTTCAGTACAGGTTTGCTAATATTTACTACATTGTTGGGGCTATATTTTTTAATTGGTTTTTATCACAGTATGATGGGTACAATTAATGAGCTGAAAGTAAGTTCAAAAAGAATAGCTGGGGGTGACCTTTCTGTTCGTGTGCAGTGTGAAGCGAAGGATGAGTTGGGAGAAGTCGCTGCTTCATTTAACAATATGGTAGAACAATTTGCTGCTGTGGTGAAAAAAATCATGGCATCAAGTACACATTTATCTGGTGCAACAGAAGAGCTGAGTGCAACAGCTACACAAACCAGTGATGGTTTGATCGCACAGCAACAGCAAACCGAACAAGTGGCGACGGCCATTACTGAAATGACCGCTTCAGTATTGGAAGTGGCACGTAATGCAGAGCAAGCATCATCAGCAGCGCATGAAGCGGATAGTGAAGCTGCTAAAGGAAAATGTGTGGTTTCAAGTACCGTAGAGGCGATTGAAGCGGTTGCTTCCGAAGTGCAGAAAGCATCGGTTGTTATAGATTCTCTGGAAAAAGACAGTGAGGGTGTAGGTTCGGTGCTGGATGTGATTAAGGGTATTGCCGAGCAGACCAATTTATTGGCGTTGAATGCGGCGATTGAGGCTGCGCGAGCCGGCGAACAAGGGCGTGGATTTGCCGTGGTGGCTGAAGAGGTGCGAACACTCGCCAGTCGTACACAGGAATCAACTCAGGAAATTCAAGAGATGATCGAAGGGTTGCAAGCGAATGCAGCGAGTGCAGTAAAAGTAATGAATAGTGCGCGTGAGCGCACTGAAAGCAGTGTGGAGCAAGCAGTGCAGGCAGGCTCTTCATTAGATTCCATTACACACGCAGTTAATACAATCAATGATATGAATGCTCAAATTGCCAGTGCTGCTGAACAACAAAGTGCCGTATCAGAAGAGATTAACAGCAGTGTGGTTGCGATCAGCGAACTTTCATCACAAACATCTACTGGAGCAGAGCAAACCAGCCGCAGTAGCGAAGAGTTGGCTCGACTGTCTCAAGAGCTGGAAGATATGGTAGGGCAATTTAAAACTGCTTGATGTACTAGGGGGCGTTCTCAATCACCATTCGTGGCGAGATTCTGCCCTTTTTCGCGCTGGCGGCGTTGCGGTTCGTTGCAATAGAACGACTATTTACGCCTCCCCGCGCCTTGCCAGCACAAAAAATGCCTCAGAATCACACTCACTCAGGTAATTGAGAACGCCCCCTAGGGTAAATAGTAGGGGTTAACTATCAAGGCGCATCGAACGAACCTTTTCGTGTATAATTTCCAGCAATTTCCAGCAGCTTTAAGTTTTTTATGTTTCATATTGTTCTATTCGAACCAGAAATCCCTCCCAATACAGGTAATATTATTCGTCTTTGTGCCAATACTGGAGCAGAGCTGCATTTAATTCAGCCATTGGGGTTTGAGCTGGATGATAAAAAATTACGCCGTGCAGGTTTAGATTACAGTGAATTTTCATCCGTGAGTGTTTATCCGAATCTGGATGCGTGTATTAAAAAGGTTCAACCTGAGCGAATCATTGCTTGTTCGACAAAGGGAAAGCAAAATCATACGGACATTAAATTTAAATTAGGGGATGTGTTGCTGTTTGGCTCTGAAACCAGAGGGCTGCCCGATTTAGTATTAGAAGCAATTCCTGAAAATCAATGCATTAGAATTCCAATGGTAGAGAGCAGTCGCAGTTTAAATTTGTCTAACGCGGTTTCGATTATTCTTTATGAGGCTTGGCGGCAGAGTGGGTTTGGTGGGGCATTATGAGTATATATACGGTAGGGCGAATATAAGTGAAAGGGATAATACTCGCCGGAGGCACAGGTAGTCGCTTACATCCTCTAACCTTATCAGTCAGTAAGCAGCTGATGTCAGTGTATGACAAGCCGATGATCTACTACCCGCTCTCAACATTAATGCTCGCAGGCATCCGCGAAATACTTATTATCACCACACCTCGCGATCAAGCCTCTTTTAAAGCTCTGCTGGGCAATGGCAGTCAATGGGGTCTATCCATTGAATATGCGGCTCAATCAAGCCCGGATGGTTTGGCTCAGGCTTTTATTATCGGTGAAGAATTCATTGGTAATGATTCAGTGTGTCTCGTTTTAGGTGATAACATCTTCTTTGGACACGGATTTCCCCAATTACTCAATACCGCTACAAAAAAAGACAAAGGTGCCACCGTATTTGGTTACTATGTCAAAGACCCCGAGCGCTATGGTGTTGTCAGCTTTGATGAAAAAGGTAAAGCGATTGGTTTGGAAGAAAAACCCGACAAGCCCCAATCCAATTACGCCGTCACCGGCCTCTATTTCTACGACAATGACGTTATCGAAATTGCTAAAAACATAAAACCCTCCCCCCGAGGAGAGCTTGAAATTACCGATGTCAACAAAGTCTATCTTGAGCGCGGTGAGTTGGGTGTAGAAGTGATGGGGCGAGGTTATGCCTGGCTCGATACTGGAACGCATGAATCTCTGTTAGCCGCATCCAATTACATTCAAATCATAGAAGAGCGCCAAGGGCTCAAAATATCATGCCCCGAAGAGATCGCCTATCGTTTGGGCTACATTGATGCCGAGCAATTATCCAAACTTGCAGAGCCCCTCTCCAAAAATGGCTATGGCCAATATCTAAAAGAGCTGCTCAAACATAAGGGCAAGATATGAATGTTATAAAAACCAGGCTTGCCGGAGTACTCATCATAGAGCCCCAGGTATTTGGAGATCACCGAGGTTTTTTTCTGGAAACTTACAGAGCAGAAGATTTTCAAAAAGCAGGCATCACAAAACCCTTTGTACAAGATAACCACTCCCGCTCACAAAAAGGGGTGTTGCGTGGCCTTCATTATCAACTCACACAACCCCAGGGGAAACTGGTGCGCGTCAGTCGAGGCAAAGTTTTCGATGTCGCGGTCGATGTTCGCCCAGAATCTCCCACCTTTGGCCAATGGGAAAGCGTCATCCTAGACGATGAAACACACAAAATGTTTTACGTTCCCCCAGGTTATGCCCATGGATTTTGCGTACTCAGTGATGAAGCCGATTTCACCTACAAATGCACCGACTACTACCATCCACAGTCAGAGCAAGGCATCGCCTGGGATGATCCCGAAATCGGTATAGAGTGGCCTGAAATGGACTACACCCTGTCAGAAAAAGACAAATGCAATCCAAAGCTCAGTGAACAGAGTAAAGGTAAGTTGCCCCTGTTTAAAGGATAAAGAAAAAGATGCGTATATTAATTACAGGGAGTAAAGGCCAGGTTGGTACAGAGCTGGTCAAGCAAGGTCAGGCACTCAATCATGAGATGCTCGCATTCGATCAAGATCAACTGGACATCACACAAGCAAACAGTGTTCAAGAAATATTCAACGAACATCAACCCGATATCGTCATTAATGCAGCCGCCTACACAGCCGTTGATAAAGCAGAGCAAGAAGTCGAACTTGCCTACGCAGTTAACAGAGATGGTGCAGCTAATTTGGCCACGGGCTGTCAATTACATAATATTCCTTTGTTGCACATCTCTACAGATTACATTTTTGATGGGAAGAAAGACTCTTCTTACAACGAAGAAAACCTTGCCAGTCCAACCGGCGTTTACGGACAAAGCAAATGGGAAGGTGATCAGGCGATTAGTAAAATCCTCTCAAAATATATTATTTTACGAGTCAGCTGGGTATTTGCAGCCCAAGGCAACAATTTTGTAAAAACCATGCTACGTCTTGGAAAAGAGCGTGATGAACTCAGTGTGGTTGCCGATCAGTACGGCGGCCCCACTTGCGCAGCAGATATCGCAAGCACACTCTTGAATATTGCCCAGCAAGCACTAAGCAAAGGAGGTCAGGCGTCATTTCCTTGGGGCACCTATCACTACAGTGGCAGCCCAACGACAACATGGCACGGATTCGCACAAGAGATATTTACACAAGCCAATGCCATAGGCCTAATAAAGGTAATCCCCAAAGTTAATGCCATCACCACAGCAGAATACCCTACACCTGCCGCACGTCCTGCAAACTCAGCGATGGATTGCAAAAAAATAGCGGACGTGTTTGGTATAAAGCGGCCTGATTGGAAAATTGGTTTGAAGAATATGTTACAAACTAAAAAATAATAATTACCGCTGTGTTGGTAGCAGGTGTGTCAGCAATGGTAAAAAGAAAGGTGAAGGTAATATCTCTTCCGGGCCTACTTTGAAACGGCTCATTTTGCTGTCCGCTTTGCCATTTCAAATTTCCAGATTAGCTATACAAGTTCAGTTTTACGAAGTAATGCATTAATGCTTTCAGTGAGTTCAACTTCCTGGTACGGCTTGGTTAGGTAGACATCCACACCCAGGCGTTTGGCATACTCTTTATGTTTGTTGGTTGCTCGTGATGTGATCATGATAATGGGCAAATCTTTGGTGGCCTCTCTTGCTCGCAGATGCTCTGTCAGTTCAATGCCGTTCATTCGCGGCATTTCAAGGTCAACTAATAGTATGTCTGGCTGCTGCTTTTTAATTGCTCCTAACGCATCAATTCCATTAATGGCTGTTTGCACGCTAAAACCGATATCCCCCATAAACTCTGCTAAAGCACGACGAGCACTTAATGAGTCATCCACCACGAGTGCTTTAGGCAAGTCGGTGATTTTTGCTGTTTGAGTATGATTGATGTGGAGTGGCTTGATTGTTTTATGTTGGCTAAAGTCAAGGAGGTCTGGCAGATCTATGACGGACATAACGGCGCCGTCATTGCCGATTGTTACACCAATAATTCCAGGGATCTCGGGAACATGTTGCCCCAGGCTTTTTACGACCATCTCACGGCTGTTTTCAAAGGTACTTGCTAAAATAGCGTGCGTGATTTCCTTGTTTTCTTTGACTAATAGAACGGGGTGGTTGGATAAATCATGCTCTTCATGGTGAAAGGGCAGCCCGAGTAATGTCTCAATGTGTTGCGCGGGATAGAGCTTGCCTTCCAAGCGGTAATTCAGCTCATGATTATTATGAGTAATGAGGCCAGTACCGGCAGGCAAAATTCGTTCAATGTTACGATTCGATAATGCAACGCTGATGGTTTTGCCGTGAGCACATAGGGCATGAATGAACAGTTGGCTGACCGGCAGTGTTAAAGTGATGGTTAATCCTTCACCTTGAGTTGAGTCTAGTAAAAGGTTTCCCTTCATCTCTTTTATATTAGCGTTGACAGCATCCATGCCAACACCTCTACCAGAGACCTGGGTTGCTGTTTCACAGGTGGAAAACCCTGGGATCAAAATAAGTTGTTCCAGTTCTGTTTTTCTGAGTTCTTGCTGCTCTGAAATCAGCTTTTTTTGCAATGCTTTTTTGTGAATCGCTTCTAAATTCAGCCCCATACCATCATCTTCGCAACGAATGGCGATGTGGTTACCTTTTCTGGAAAAATCCAGTTTGATTTCACCCGTTGGGTTTTTTCCTGTTTTTTTACGTGCTTCAGGTGATCCTATGCCGTGATCCACAGCATTACGTAACAGGTGCATTAACGGGTCAACAAGTTTATTAAGAATTTCACTATCAATTAGTGTTTTTTCGCCGGAAAATTTTAATTCGACTTCATGTTTTGTGAGGCGACATGCTTGGCGTACTGCTCGTTCCAGTCTTGGGGTAATACTATTGGCAGACACCATTCTGCTTCGAAAAACAACCTCTTGATTCTCTTTTTGTAAACGTTCCTGTTTACTTGAGAGTTGCATGAGCGCATTAATTTTTTGTAATAATTGATTGTTGATCTCTGCACTGTCCATTGTGGCTTCTTCTAGACGATTGGTGCAGTAGTGCAGTTCGTTGTAATGCTCCAGTTCCAGCGAGTCAAACTGATTGTCATCTGAACTCAAAAAGAGTTGTTCAGATTGGCCGAAAGCGTTTTTTATTGTCACCAGTTGTTCAAGTTCGGTGATAAGTTGTTGTACGGTTTCTTCTTTTTTCTTGAGGGCTTTGGCCTGAACCATAATCTGCCTGGTGTGTTCCTGAGCTTGGCGAACCAAAGTCATATTTTCACCCGACAAGCGCAATAAATCATCAAGAAGGTCGGTTGGAACTCGTGATAGACGTGTCGTATTTTCCGGCTTTGTTTGAGGCTCAGGTTCTGTTGGATGGACGGAGGGTATCGATGCTTGTGGAATGGGGGCTGCATCACTGAGTATGGTTTCGATACCCTTTTCATCAATTCTATTGGCCCAATCGAGGATCTCTTGCAGTATCGCCTGAGACTCGGCAGGCGCATTGCAGGATTCAGTGAGCGCTTCGCTCATTCCTTCCAGACAGTCTCCCGCACGTAATAACATGTCAGCAATAGCAGCAGAAGGTAATGATCTGTTTTCTGCCAGTGCTTGCATAATATCTTCAAGGTGATGAGTGATATTCGCAATGCCAACAATACCCACGGTATTTGCTGCACCTTTTAGACTGTGTGCGACCCGTTGTGCAACATCAACATCATCAAGTGAGCCTTCACCTTTGATTAATTTCTGAATTGCACTGGAAAAGTCAGACGTTTGTAACGGCAGCTCCTGAAGTAGTGTGTCCAGTAACTCATGGTTCACATCTTGCGGTAAAGTGAGTGAAATATCGTGCGGTGTTGCTTCGGTTTTGCGCGATGGCTTTTCTGTTTTTTCAGTGGCAACGACCGGTGATGAGAGCATCTCTGATATGGGCTGGATGTCTTGTTCAATGAGTGGCGCTGGCCACTGTTCATCCAGCAAATGTGAGGCTAGGGCATGACTCGTGGTGGTGTTAATTGATTCCAGATAAGTCAGCGCTAGTGTCGGCCACTGAGATAAAAAAGAGAGGTAGCTTTGGTCGGATATTTTTTTCTCTTGCTGGAGTATTTGACTGTTTTCAGCAATCAGCAGACAGACTTCCTGAAAGCCTGTTAAACCAACGGTTTCAGCGGCCATAGCAAGATGTTCTATTGCTTCTACATAGTGCTGCGCACTGTTTTTTTCTGTTGGAGTTAAATAAGACGCTTGTTCCTGAATCAGGCAATTAAGCTCATCAATAAGTAGTCGAATAAAGCTTGGGTCAATCGCTAATGAAGGTGCTTCTTCTGGTGCAAGCGTATCAAACATTTGGTTTTAGCCCGTTCTTTGGTTGCGGGGTAATTTAAATATACGCACCGTGGAGAGCAGTTGATTGGCATATTTCACCAGATGGTCGGTCACGATATTTTGGTCTTTGAGCTGTTGCGCGGTTTTATGGGTGCTGTCGAATACTTGCTCTGCACGCTGGCGCAGTCTGTTGTTTACCTGAATTTGCTCTTCTGAGCGTTTAGCAATTTCGTGAATTGACCCAACAAGCTCTGCTGTTAATTCCTGGGTCTCTTTCATACGTTTTCCGGCAGTTGCGGCTAATCGTGAGCCTTTAACAACGCGGTTGATCACCTCGTTCATCGTGCTGGAAGTGTCAGAAGTTTCTTGCTGGATGTTGGATACCAAAGTGGCGATTTGTGATGTCGCATCACGCGCACTTTCAGCCAGACGCTGCACTTCATCAGCCACCACCATAAAGCCTCGTCCCGCTTCCCCTGCAGAAGCCGCATGCATACTGGCGTTGAGTGCAAGGATATGGGTTCGTTCGGAAATACTGCCAATGAGGTCAACAATGCCACCAATCTCTTGGGAGCGTTCGCCCAGGCGTTTGATGCGTTTTTCAGCTTCTCTGACGGTGTCTCGAATGGAGACAATACTGGTGACGGTTTCGGTCACAGAGGTGAGGGCTTTTTCAGTGGTGTCGATGGTGCGGTCAGTGGAGTTGTTTGCGGCTTGTGCCAGCTCCGTGATATTGCCCATGATGTTTACGGCATCATTAAGCTCAGTCATTGTTTCCTGTATTTGTTGGATCTCATTTTGGGAAAGTTCCATGACAACGTCGGATTGTGATTTAACCGTGACAGAGGCTCTATTGACGTGCTCTGAAATAGTATTCACTTTGAGTAATACTTTTGACGTTTCAGAGGTGAGCATGTTGATTGCATCGGCTAATGGTCCGGTGAGATCTTCGGTGACAGGAGCTTTGGCAGTGAGATCACGATTACTCAAGCGGGATACCGTGCCGAGCAGCGCAATGACAGAGTCATTGAGTTGTTCTTTTTCTTTCTCTGAGTGCGCCAGGTGCGCCACGCGTTCATCCAGCAAGTTATCGAACTCTTTAGCAAATTGTCCAAGTTCATCGTTGGCGTTGATTTGGGTGCGTGCCTCATATTGGCCTTCTGATATTTTGGTGACGGTATCTTTGAGTATCAGTACGGGTGAATTGATGCTGTGTGCATAAAGCAGTAATAAGAGTGATACGATCAATGCCGTGACAGCAATGGTGGTAATAAAATTTTTAGTGATTTGGTCTTGTCTGGAAGTCGATGCTGTGAGCAGTGTTTGCTGACGTTTTTCTTTTAACTGTGACAGTGACAAGATTATTGGAGAGAAATTTTCAATTGCTTCATGGGCGCGTTGAAACTTTTCACCCTGTTCGGTTTCTGCGATCGCGGCAATATAAAACAGTTGTTGATAATCTCTCAGAATGTGATCTATTTTTTTGACAAGTTCTTTTTCATGGTCTTTAGTGAGTAGCGGTTTAAGGCGCTTTTCCTCGGCGAATACAGCTTTTAATGTTATGTCGAACTCCTCTATCAGGTTTTCATCACCTGTTAATTGAAATTCTTTTTCAGCACGACGCGCATCGGAAACAAGAACTTTTATTCTATCAATAATGCTTCCAAAAGAGTTGATTTGTTGTATTTGAGATATTGTTTTTTCATTCGCCTCAATCATATTTTTATAGGCAATTCCCACCAGAAAAAACCCAAAGAGAACAACAAAAAGCAGGATAAGTGATTTATGGACAAGTTTTAAATTTTTAAAGAGTGACATATTGTTTTCCAGGTTTATTGGAAGGCTTCGATTTGCGCGATTATTTGATCTTTAACGTAGGGTTTTACTATGTATGCTTTTCCTCCTTGCATACTGGCCCATACACGATCTGCTTTTTGGTCTTTACTGGAGACAAAAACAATCGGAATTTCTTTGGTGTCTCTGTCCATGGAGAGCTTTCTGCAGGCTTCGAAGCCATCCATGTCGGGCATGATTATGTCGAGAAAAATCAGATCAGGGTGATGTTTCTGGACACACTCAATGGCTTCCGTGCCTGATTTTGCAGTAAAAACCTGATAGCCTGCTTCTGTAATGATGTTTTGAATGGAGCTTAACTGGGTTGATGAATCATCAACAACCAGTATAGTTTCAATTGCCATTGTGAACGTCCTTGCTTTTAACTGTGTTCAATTTCTCTTTTTTCGGTCTGATGCACAGGTTTTTTATGGTCCAGCCATTTGATGATTCTCTGAATAACTCCCTGGAACTCTTTATGTTCAATGGGTTTGGTCAGGTACGTTGTGCATCCGGCAATCACTCCTTTGACTTCATCCAGTGGAGAGGTTTTGCCTGATAACATAATAATCGGTGTCTTCTTTTCATCCGGGTTTTTTCTGATTGTTTTACACACTTCGTAGCCGTCAATGCCCGGCATCATGATGTCCAGAAAAATAAAGTCGTAGTGCTTTTTGTCTGTTTTCTCCAATGCTTCTTCACCCGTATCGGCAAAATCGATATTTATATTAAGTTCGACCTGTGAGAGTTCGATCTCCAGCATTTTTTGCATGGATGGGCTGTCATCAACCACCAGCACATGATATTGATTGCTGGCTTCAACTCTGTTTTCATCGTGTTCTATTATTGTAGCTTCAACCGTCGTGGTGGTTGTCGGCTTATTATCTGGTATTGCGACCTCTATTTTAATTTGATCCAGAGCGCGTAGCACTCGGCTGGTAATGTAGGGTGGGGCAATATGAAAGGTAGATTGATTTTCGGGGTGTGTTCGACCGACTGTCACCAATGTTATTTCCGGATGTTGGGCCGTATAGGCCAGACTCTTGTCTAAAGCCTCTTGATTCTGCACATTGACTAAAACCATGTCAGGTGTCACATCACTTAGGGTGTAGCTGCGCTCGCGTGATTGTGAAAAGCTGAATATCTGTTGGAACTTATTTGTCTCACTTTCAAAAAAGCCTGATAGCACCACTTTAATTTGAGTCATCACTTTTAGTCTCTTGATAATTTATGTTATCAGTATCGGCATGGTCTCGTTACGCTATGACTGTTTGGATGAGCCAAAGTGGTTTTTTTTGAATATTGTGAATAACATCACATAGGGAGCTCTGAACAAGTCTGGGTTGAATTTTTCAGGAGATAAACAGGAGATAAAATAGTTCGATTCAAGGCGCAGATCGCACGTAAT
>CAYXVC010000047.1:0-16004 GCA_964468225.1 uncultured Gammaproteobacteria bacterium | reverse complement strand
GTTTCATGGCGTGCAACAACAGCCCTCGGCCCTCCCATTCGTTCACTACGAGCCAGTGCATCATAAAGTGGTTCCATTGCATTACCGGGCACACCAAAAACATACTCCACACCAATTTGGTGTAAGTAATCAACTATAAGGTCTGCCATGCTTTTTTTATGGCCAAGAGTAACTGCTAAATCAGGTCTCATTTCATCAAATCCTTTTGATTTGTTGGATTATTGTATTTTTCTAGGGGGGGGTTATTCAGGCTTATAAGGTGTCACCAAAACCAGCACTGCGACCAACGGGTGATCAAAATAGTGCAGCTCTTTACTGCGGATCCGTCTTTTACTTTTAATCCGGTAGCTTTTAAAAGCTTCTGTTTCCTTCTGGTACAGCAGGTCAAGATTCACATGGAGGTAACGTTCGACGCTTATTTTTACCAAGCCGTCTAGCGCATTACCTCCCAGTGTTTTTGTCAGCCGTACTCCCACCGCCTCATCTCTAGGCTTCACTGATTGCAACCATCCAGTATGCGTTAACAATTTATATTTTGAGCTCCGTGAAATACGTTTAGCCACGCCTTCCAGTCGCGTTGTTATCAGCGGTTCTTGCTGAGCCAAATTCAGTGCATCTTCAAAAGACGGGATATCCATCTCATCGGGCCACTGCTCTGAATTCATCCAGCCTGAATCTTCATTTTCAAAAATAACGAGTTCAATTTCAAACCAGCGAGGTTCTTTTGATGAAGCTGTCGCGCTCAACAGCACCATAAAAATCAACAGAACAATCTTGGTTCGAAACATTGTGTTAAACAAGATAAATACCCTCACGCTCTAGCATCTGCCGCAAACGAATCAATGGTAACCCAATAAGAGCGTTGGGGTCATCCCCTTCCATTTTTTCAAACAACACCACTCCAAACCCTTCCGATTTGAATGCACCCGCACAATCGTAAGGTTTATCTCGTCGTAGATAATTTCCAATCTGATCTTCTGTCAACGGACGAAAGTGTACAGTAAAAGGCTCAACAACCGATTGCATACGCCCTGTTGCACTATTAAGCAGACACAGTGATGTGTGAAAAACAACAGATTTTCCAGACACCAATAGCAGCTGCTCTAATGCATTTTCATAATTACCTGGCTTGCCTAAAATCTGACCCTCCACCACTGCGACTTGATCTGAAGCAATCACTAATGCATTAGAGTATTTTTCAGTCACCGCTTGTGCTTTTTTTTCTGCCAAACGACACACCATCGCTTCAGGCAACTCATCCTCCAAGGCAGATTCATCAATATCAGGGGAGTAACGGCTGAATTTAATATCCAGTTTACGAAGCAGATCTCTTCGATAAGTTGAACTGGATGCCAAAACGATTTGCTGCTTTAAAACTGCCAATGCGTACCTCTATTAAAACTCTTTAATCAATCTGAATCAACATCTCATCGGGATTAACGTGATCACCCTTTTTGACATGAACTGCTACTATTTTACCATTAATAGGAGCCTGAATTTCAGTCTCCATCTTCATCGCTTCCACCACAATCAATGAATCGCCCTCTTTCACCGCATCACCCACACTGGCGAGAACTTCAACGATCACCCCCGGCATTGACGTACTCACATGCCCTGGTGCATCCGCACGTGGCCGAGTGCTACCATTGTTATCTGCGGAAAAGGCCGCTTCCGTTGCAGCCAACTCACCCAATGTTTCAACAACAATTTCTTCTGAAACACCGTCCACCAAAACATAAAAAGCCCGACTATTTTTACCTGAAAGCCCTTTTCCTGCGACTTTAATATGATACTTCTCACCATGCAATGCCACATTAAATTCAACCGGAGGCACACTGCAAACGATCTTTCCGGGCACCACAGGCTCTAATGGCTCTGGCACCAACGATCCACTCTTCCTTTGTTCAAGAAATTCACGCCCAATATCGTGAAACATAGCATAGCTCAATACATCCTCTTCTGACTCTGCCAAATCACCAATATCTTCATGTAACTGAGCCATCTCATTATCAAGCAAGTCTGCTGGACGGCAGGTAATCACTTTTTCATCGCCACACACTTGATGCCGTACGGCATCATTTACAGCCGAAGGAGGTTTTCCGTAATATCCCAGCAGATAATTTTTCACTTCTGTGGTCACATTTTCGTAACGCTGATCGGTTAATACATTTAATACCGCTTGTGTGCCCACGATTTGTGACGAGGGTGTGACTAATGGTGGATAACCCATATCTTCTCGAACTCTGGGCACTTCCGCCATCACCTCATTCATGCGTCCCAATGCATTTTGGTCTCGCAGTTGATTCGCCAGATTAGAGATCATACCGCCTGGAATCTGGTTCACTTGAACGCGGGTATCAAGACCGGTAAATTCACTTTCAAAATGGCGATACTTTTTACGAACACCATAAAAATACGCACCTATTTCCTGCAATAATTCAAGATTCAAGCCGGTATCATATTGACTGTCCTTAAACGCAACGACCATGCTTTCAGTGGCAGGATGACTGGTTCCCCCGGAAAGCGTAGAAGTCGCTGTATCAATATGGTAACAACCGTTTTCAACCGCTTTAAGTTGACACATTTCTGCCAATCCCGCGGTGGCATGGCTGTGCAGGTGTAGTGGAATATTTACCGATTTAACCAGTGATGAAACAAGCTCTGCTGTCACACCCGGAGTCAGTAAACCCGCCATGTCTTTAATCGCAATGCTGTCACAACCCATCGCTTCCAGTTCACGACCCATTTCAACAAACATTGAAATATTATGAACCGGACTGGTGGTATAACAGATCGTACCTTGTGCATGTTTTCCTGCCGCTTTGACCGCTTCAATCGAAACACGAACATTACGCAAATCGTTCAGTGCATCAAACACACGAAAAACATCCATGCCGTTATCCGCAGACTTTTGTACAAAGGCACGTACCACATCATCAGAGTAATGACGATAACCTAATAAATTCTGCCCTCGCAGCAACATTTGCAGCTGAGTATTCGGCAATGCTTTTCTGAATTGGCGCAAGCGTTCCCAAGGGTCTTCTTTCAGAAATCGAATGCACGCATCAAAGGTCGCGCCGCCCCAAACCTCCAGAGACCAAAATCCGACCTGATCCATTTTTTCACAAATGGGAAGCATATCTTCAATACGAAAGCGAGTGGCTAATAATGATTGATGCGCATCACGCAGTGTTGTATCCGTTATCTGAACTTGTGCCATAGTCACTTCCTGTTTCCTTATAATCCTTTATGAACCGCAATCGCAGCAACAATCACCGCTGCTAATTCACTGGGAGGGCGGCGCTCTGAGTAATCAGTCAGTGCTGCATTTTTTTCTACAAAACCGGTATCAAATTCACCTTTTCGAAAATCGGGGTGTTTCAAAATTTCCAAATAATACGGGATCGTTGTTTTGATGCCATACACACCGATATCACGCAGCGCTCGAGCCGCACGCGCCAGCAACTCATCCCATGTCATCGCCCAGACCGTTAATTTGACACACAATGAATCATAATAAGGGAGAATTTCATAACCGCTGTAGATCGCGCTGTCGGTTCGAACGCCTGGGCCTCCCGGTGCAAAATAGCGTGTAATACGTCCAAAGCTGGGTAAGAAATCATTTTTAGGATCTTCAGCGTTAATACGAAACTCCATGGCAAAACCACGCTTATGAATATTTTCCTGCTGATAAGAGAGCGGCAAACCTGATGCAATTTTGATCTGTTCCTGAACCACATCAACGCCTGAAATTTCTTCACTGACGGTATGTTCCACTTGCAGGCGAGTGTTCATTTCCATGAAGTAAAAATTGTCTTGATCATCCAGCAAAAACTCCACCGTTCCAGCGTTTTCGTAATCCACGACTTGCGCTGCACGCACTGCCAAATCGGCAATATATTTTCGCTGTTCCTCACTCAGTTGCGGTGAAGGTGCGATTTCAATAAGCTTTTGGTGACGGCGCTGAATCGAACAATCTCGTTCAAAAAGGTGAATAACATGACCGTGACGATCCGCCAATATCTGCATTTCAATATGACGGGGATTTTCAATGCATTTTTCAAGAAAAACTTCCGCACTGCCAAAGGCTTTGGTCGCCTCTGAAATCACTCGTTCATAACTGTTTTTCAGGTCATTAATATCGGAGCAACGACGAATACCACGCCCACCGCCACCCGAAGTGGCTTTCAGCATGATGGGATAACCCACACGTTCAGCGCAAATCAGCGCCTCCTCCAGACTTTCCAGACTGGCATCACTGCCGGGAGTGACTGGAATATCGGCTTCAATCATCGCCTTACGTGCTTCAATTTTATCGCCCATACGACGAATTACCGCCGCACTCGGGCCAATAAATTGAATTCCACGCTTTTCACAACCCGCCGCCAGATCAGGGTTTTCTGACAGGAATCCGTACCCGGGGTGAATCGCGTCGCACCCTGTGGCTACCGCCAGATCCACCAGTCGATGCACACTTAAATAACCCGCCACCGTTTCAGGCCCCAGATTATAAGCTTCATCGGCTTTTTTGACATGTAGTGCGTAGCGATCTGCATCCGTATATACCGCAACTGATTTCACACCCATTTCGGCGCAAGCACGTACAATTCGTACGGCGATCTCTCCACGATTTGCAATAAGTACTTTTTTTATCACCACCCTGCTCCTTGAGTCATAATCTATCCCATAAAAACCTTTTTTATTTTGTCCTGAATATCACACGCCATTTTATAGGGGTCATCTGCCAATTTAATAGGCCGCCCCACCACGATATAATCAGCACCGTTTCGAAAAGCTGTTTCTACATTCACCACCCGTTTCTGGTCATCATCATTATCCACTGGGCGAATCCCGGGTGTAATCACCAATAATTTCGAATCCAGTGACTCGCGCAAACTCTTCGCTTCCAGGCCAGAAGATACCACACCATCACAACCTGACTCCAAAGCCCGTTTTGCGCGTGACAGCACCAGTTGCTCAACATCACATTGAAATCCCAAGTCATCCAGATCGCCACGATCAAGGCTCGTTAAAGCGGTCACAGCCAAAACTTTCAGATCACCTTTTGTGGCCGCTGCTGCTTTCATCATTGCATCATTACCATGAATGGTTGCAAACGTTGCGCCTTTATCGCTTAAACGCTTGATCGCTGAACCCACCGTTTGTGGCACATCAAAGAATTTAAGATCAACAAATACCTTTTTATTGCGTGCAATAAGCCAGTCAATCAGCTCAAAATAACCGCCCGCCATGAATAACTCCATACCCATTTTATAAAAAGTGACCGATTCATCCAATGTTTCCACCATGGCCTTAGCTGTTTTTGTGTCTTCAAAATCCAGAGCAAAGATTAGCCGGTCTTTCATATTAATAGGCTTATCAGATAAAAAAACCTGTTCACTCATTTTTGAATACTCTCATAATTATTTCGTCCCCTTATGTTACCGGAACCTCTATTGAAATATACTGTCGCATATTATTCAATCTTTATTAATAACTCGACCGATGCTTGCCGTACTTCACCTTTTCAAAAAAACCTTGCTGCCTTCGAGCATTTTCATCATGACTCTTTCATTGACTTCATGCTTTGAAGAGATTGCTATTGATTATGATCCTGATGCAGAAAACCTGATTCCTCCCTCTGTAAATATCAGCGACATTACCGTCACTGAGGGTAACATCGAGCTGAATGAAGATGGCTCCGAGCCTGATGAACCCCCTAAATTCACCGCAGAATTCACAGTCACAATCGACTTCCCTGTTCGTAAAAAAACAGAAAAAGTCATTGTTGATTACACCACCGTCGATGGCACTGCAACAGCGGGAGAAAGTGATTATGAGGCACGAAAAGGACAGATTTTTTTCTTTCCTGGCAGAGAGGTGGTTGATCCCGCAACGGGGAAAAAAGTCTTTCAGAAAGGAAAAACCAGCAAGCCACTCAAAATCATTGTTTTTGGTGATGACGAAGCAGAAGCCAATGAATATTTTGATGTGAAATTGACCATTGCAGCTTCCAGCAATGGACAAGCAGGCAAACAGATGAGCGCCCGCGCCACTATCAGTAACGATGACGGCTATGCAATCAAAACCCGCAATGAAATTATTACCGAAGGTGATGAAGGTACAAAAGCATTGCAGTTCACCGCCTCACTCAATGACAAATTTGATCGCCGTGTTACTGCTAATTACCAAACCGCCGATGGCACAGCCACAACTGCTGATAATGATTATTCCGCCGTATCCGGCGAAATTTCATTCTCTCCGGGTGAGCTGGAAAAAACGCTCTCCGTTCCAATTCATGGAGATGGTCGAGAAGAAGCCAACGAAACCTTCACTTTAAGCTTAAGTAATATTTCAGACAGCGAAATAGCCGCCAAATCCAAACGATTAATCGCCACAGGCATTATTGTCTCGGATGATAATCTTGAAAAACTCAATGATACCGGCATCACTCTAATCGCATCTGCAAAAAACAAAGATATCTTTAAATATTTCGATACGCTTGATCCTGCCAAAATATGTACCGAACAACAGATTGAAAATAACGATACAACGTGCGAGTCGGAAACACTTGAAAGCACCCAGGAACTCTTTCCTCTACAAGACTCACTCTATGGACTTGATGCTACACAAAATGATGACAGTGATGGCTATGCCGGTTTCAGTTTCACCAAGCTGGACATGGAAGGTAATGCGCTGCCAGCAACAGACCTTGAGTGGCATTGTGTTAAAGATAACGTGACAGGTCTGATCTGGGAAAATAAAAATGCAGATGCCAATCTGCAATACCACGCGGCCAAATACACCTGGTACACCCCGGCTGCCGGAAGTGGCAATGAGAGCTCAAAAAGCCTTGATGAGTGCGATGAAAACGGCTGTGACACTAATGCTTATATCAATACCATCAACGCTCTAACACAACCCTTGTGCGGCATCAATCAATGGCGACTTCCAGCACGAAATGAACTGCTCTCTATTGTCAACTACGGCACCTACAACACAGCCATTGACCAAAACTATTTTCCATACCCCATCGTGAGCCGTCGCGGACCTCCACTGAATTACTGGAGCCAAAGCGCATCGCCATCGCAAGAGTTCATTGAATACACTGTTAAAATTCAAGGCACTGAAGAAGAACACACCACACTGGCGAAAGATATTGTCGCCTTAAAACAGGACAGGACAAGAATCAGCGACCTGATTAAAGATAAAATCATCGTAGAATCTCAATTCAGAGACAACAGCGCTGCTGAAAATGAATTTATCACCGCGATAAAAGAAGAAGCTTTAGAACGCTATGTCTCCGCCCTTATTGACGCAACATCAGCCAGCCAAAGCACAACAACGACTGAAGAAGGCCTGCAAATTACAATAGCCAATGAAGACAGCGCAAAAGAGATACTCGGAAGAGTCATCGATAAGCAACGAACCATCGCTGCATCAAATCGTGCCTGGATTGTTGATTTTATGACAGGCAGTACTTTAGCCGTTGAAAAAGATACTGAACAGTTTGTGCGTTTGGTCTATTCACCGCAATAATACCAGAGTCGATAAAATGCAATACAATGCGCTACTTATTATGTTATCTACTGCATTATTTACAAATGCCAGTTTCGCGCAGCTTTGCGATGAAACCCAGACACCCTCAACTCCAACGGACCGCTTTGCCAAAAACAATGGTGTAGTTATTGATTCCAAAACGGGTTTGATGTGGAAACAATGCACCGAAGGCACACGCTATAATGTAAAAACAGAACAGTGTGACGGCGATGAAAACGTCTATACCTGGCAAGGCTTGCTGCAATATACACAGCAACTTAATCAGGGGGAAATAGGCAACTCACGCAGCTACAACGATTGGCGAATCCCCAACATTAAAGAACTTGAGTCGATCGTGGAATACCGTTGCATCAGTCCATCCAACAATCTGGATGTTTTCAGCAACACAGCAGGCGTCTCTTTCTGGAGCGCTTCAAGCGTCTTTTTTTCACCTTATAAAGCATGGACAGTGCACTTTCACAGTGGCACCATCGCACTCAATCACAAAACCGAATACAACACCCGTGCTTATGGACGACTGGTCAGGGATTGGAAATAACTAATGCTCTCGTGTCGCCATAAACTTAATATCGGGCCAACGCTCTTCCATGAGCTGTAAATTGACGCGCGTCGGAGCGATATAACTGAGATTACTACTGGCATCCAGAGCCAAATTATCACTGGCTTTACGCTGAAATTCTTCCAGTTTTTTAGCATCATCACATATAATCCAACGCGCGGTATTCACCTGAACTGCTTCAAAAGAGCACTCGACACCGTACTCATGCTGCAAACGGTGAGCCACCACATCAAACTGCAATACACCTACTGCACCCAGAATCAGATCATTATTATTTACAGGCCTAAACAACTGAGTGGCTCCTTCTTCACACAATTGTTGCAACCCTTTAAGTAATGCCTTTAAACGCATCGGATCACGCAAGCGAGCACGACGAAACAGCTCTGGTGCAAAGTGAGGGATCCCGGCAAACTTTAATTTTTCTCCTTGACTGAAAGTATCCCCGATCTGAATCGTTCCGTGATTGAAAAAGCCAATAATATCACCGGAATACGCCTCATCCACATGTTCGCGCTCACCCGCCAGAAATGTAATTGCATTAGAAATTTGTATATTTTTTCCCAAACGCACTTGATGTACTTTCATCCCTTTTTGGTACGATCCCGAGCAAACCCGCACAAATGCAACACGGTCGCGATGCGCAGGATCCATATTGGCCTGAATTTTAAATACAAACCCTGTGAATTTTTCTTCAGTCGCTTCAACTAATCGCTCATTCGCCTGACGTGGCAATGGCGCAGGAGCATACTCTACAAATTTATCCAGCAACTCTCTGATGCCAAAATTATTGGCCGCTGAACCAAAAAAGACAGGAGTCAGTTCACCTTTGAGATAAGCCTCCAGATCAAACTCGTGGCTCGCGCCTCGAACCAATTCGACTTCTTCTCTAAACCTATCCGCTTCATCACTAAACAGCTCATCCAGACGGGGGTTATCCAAACCTTGAATCACCTCACCTTCCTTGATTTTTCCACCATGTGTCGCACTAAAAAGGTGAATGCAATCATTTTGAAGATGAAATACACCTCTAAAAGCCTTACCCATTCCCATTGGCCAAACAATCGGTGCGCACTTGATTTTCAATACATCTTCGATTTCATCCAGAAGATCAATCGGGTCGCGCCCCTCACGATCGAGTTTGTTGATAAAAGTCATAATCGGTGTGTCACGCAAACGGCAAACATCCATCAGTTTGATCGTACGTTGCTCAACGCCTTTAACACAATCAATCACCATCAGCGCGGAATCGACCGCCGTCAAAGTACGATAGGTATCTTCAGAAAAATCCTCATGACCCGGTGTATCCAGAAGATTCACCACACGATCGTTATGCATGAACTGCATGACGGATGAGGTTACTGAAATACCGCGCTCTTTCTCCAGCTCCATCCAGTCCGAAGTTGCATGGCGCGCAGCTTTACGGCCTTTAACCGTGCCCGCCATTTGAATAGCACCACCGAACAACAGTAATTTTTCAGTTAATGTGGTCTTACCCGCATCGGGATGAGAGATGATAGCAAAGGTGCGCCTCTTATTGATTTTACTTATAAAATTATTGTCACTCATACTCTTAAAACCTTAGTTTGCACCTAAACTTGTACTGGCCAACCCAAACAGGAGAGAGTAACACTTGAGAGAAAAGGTCATCCACAAATATTACTCTGGCAAACAGATACCCTCACATGCCACCTGAAACCACTCGGGTTCACGATCCAATCTGAGCGCTGTTAACTTTCCACCCCAAAGGCAACCACTGTCCAATGACCAGGTATTGTTTCTCAAGCCAATACCCAAAGTAGACCAGTGCCCAAATACAATGGGTTCATCGGCACTGCGCCGCCCACTCACATCAAACCATGGAACAATACCTTCAGGCTGAGCGCCAGGTGCCTCTTTATATTGTAGTGCCAACCGACCTGCTGAATCACAATAGCGCAAACGCCCCAAACAATTCACAATAAATCGAATGCGATCCAGTCCTTTCAGATCTTCGCTCCAGATATCGGGCGAATTGCTATACATCACCTCAAGAAATTGCCCATACTCATCACTACGCATCAACGCTTCGACCTCTGCTGCATATTGTCGTGCTTCAGATAAACTCCACCCCGGAGGCAATCCTGCATGCACCATTGTATAGCCAATATTTTCATCATGATGCAATAAGGGCCGGTGACGTAACCACTCAATCAACTCGTCACTATCCGGTGCATCCAGCACCTGTTGCAAAGTATCTTGCCTCAACTTTTTACCGCAGCCATGCGCAACAGCCAGCAGGTGAAAGTCATGGTTTCCAAGCACTGTCACTGCTCGATTCCCCAATTTTTTTACAAAGCGCAATACTTCAACTGATTTAGGGCCACGATTGACCAAATCCCCCGCAAACCACAGTTGATCCTGTTCCGGGTTAAAGCTGATTTTATCCAGTAATACCAATAATTCGTCAAAACAGCCCTGCACATCACCAATGGCATATATCGCCATAATTTATCTACCTCGATTGATCGACCGATATACTCAGCAACGCCATAACCTATTAATAAAAACTGACTCACCAAGGACTCAAAATGATCTTTGCCTTTCTGCTGCTATCTGCACTGATTATCACAGAATATACAGCACAACCCACGCAACAGCATATTGCTGACCAGCACACGATCATTGATTCAAAACAAAAGGATAAAACTCCAGCCAAAGTTCAAATAGTATCTATGAAATCAGCAACCGTACAACCACCAGAAAAACAGTTTGAATTTATCACACTCACGCCAATACTGTTTGATTTCGACCAATCGAAACTACATACCCCATCAAAAAAATCACTGGATAAAGTGGTGGCACTGATCTCGGCAACACGAGGGGTTGAACGACTATTTATTGAAGGAAATACAGACCATATTGGTGGCGTTAATTACAATGATCAACTATCAGACCTTCGTGCAACTTCAGTTAAAAAATACCTGTTAGAAAAAGGAGTGCCTGAAACCCTGTTTGCTGAATCAGGTTATGGCGAAATGCGCCCCATTGACGAATACTGGACTCGAAACGGAAAACAGCGCAATCGTCACGTCAGTTTACATATGCTCGTAAGTAAATAGTGCAACCTAAGGCTTGCTTGCCTGTCGCATATGAGGAAATAACAGCACATCCTTAATCGAAGGCATGTCTGTAAACAACATCACCAAGCGATCAATACCAATCCCTTCCCCTGCCGTGGGTGGCATACCATGCTCCAACGCCCGAATATAATCTTCATCAAAGTGCATCGCCTCATCATCGCCTGAATCTTTTTCTGACACTTGATGGCGAAAGCGCTCCGCTTGATCTTCAGCATCATTCAATTCAGAAAAACCATTTGCAATTTCGCGCCCGCCCACAAAGAACTCAAAACGATCTGTCACAAAAGGATTATCATCATTACGCCGGGCAAGAGGAGAGACTTCTACAGGGTATTCAGTAATAAACGTAGGATTTTTCAGGCGATGTTCGACTGTTTTTTCAAATATTTCGATTTGAACCTTCCCCAAACCATAACTGGGTTTCAACGAAATTTTTAGCGATTCAGCCACTTTTCGTGCGTTTTCAATCGTCTCAATACTTTCTGCGCTGAGTTCCGAGTTGTAGTGTAAAATGGACTCTTTGATTGTCATCCGTTCAAATGGGCTACCAAAATCATAATCATCACCTTGATAAGTGACGGTTGTTGTGCCCAAAATATTTTCAGCGATCCCACGCAACATCACCTCAGTAAGATCCATCAAATCACGGTAATCTGCATAAGCCTGATAAAATTCCACCATCGTAAATTCTGGATTATGACGGGTTGAAAGGCCTTCATTGCGAAAGTTCCGGTTAATCTCAAAAACCCGTTCAAAGCCACCCACCACCAAACGCTTCAAATAGAGCTCAGGTGCAATACGCAAAAACAGATCCATATCCAGCGCATTGTGAAACGTGGTAAACGGACGTGCAGTGGCTCCACCCGGAATAGCCTGCATCATGGGTGTTTCCACCTCAAGAAAATCACGTTCTTCAAGAAATTTGCGAATATAGTTGATAATCGCGGTGCGTTTACGAAACGTATCACGCGTTGTTTCACTCATAATCAAATCAAGATAACGCTGGCGATAACGCGTCTCCTGATCAGACAGTCCATGAAATTTTTCAGGCAGTGGGCGCAGCGCTTTTGTCAGTAGGCGAATGGAGTCCACTTTAATAGACAACTCACCCACTTTGGTTTTAAACAGCACCCCTTCCACACCCAGAATATCGCCGATATCCCACTTTTTAAAAACCTGATAAGCATCAACTGATATTTTATCGCGCTGCACAAAAATCTGAATACGACCCGACATATCCTGCAAATGCGCAAAGCTGGCTTTACCCATCACGCGCCGTGTCATCATACGACCTGCGACTTTGACTCGTACACCCAGTGATTCGAGTGCTTCTTTCTCTTTTTCGCCATACTCTGCCAACAGCTCACCGGCGATCACATTACGCCTGAAGTCATTCGGGAAAGCGTTGCCCTCTTCGCGTATCGCCGCTAATTTTGCGCGCCGCTGGGCAACCTGATCATGCTCACAAAGCTGCTTCTCATCACTCATCGTTTATACTCCTGCCTTCAAACTGGCTACTATAAATTGATCAAGATCACCATCCAGAACCGCTTGCGTGTTGCCCGTCTCATAGCTGGTGCGCAGATCTTTTATACGGGATTGGTCTAAAACATAAGAGCGTATCTGGCTTCCCCAGCCAATATCCGACTTACTCTCTTCCAGATCTTTCTGCTCAGCATTGCGCTGTTGCATCTCCAGCTCATACAACTTCGCTTTAAGCTGCTTCATGGCAGAGGCTTTATTCTTATGTTGAGAGCGCTCATTTTGACACTGCACCACGGTATTCGTCGGCACATGGGTAATACGTACCGCAGAATCCGTTGTATTTACATGTTGCCCACCTGCGCCACTCGAACGATAAGTATCGATGCGCAAGTCGGCCGTATTAATGTCGATCTCTACACTATCATCCACTTCGGGCGATACAAAAACCGATGCAAAAGAGGTATGGCGACGACTTCCTGAATCAAAGGGAGACTTTCGTACTAATCGGTGAACACCGGTTTCGGTACGCAACCAACCAAAGGCGTATTCGCCCTGAAACTGAATAGTGGCACTTTTGATGCCCGCCACATCACCACTCGACACTTCAACCAAATCAGTTTTAAAGCCACGGCGTTCGCCCCAGCGCAGATACATGCGAAGCAGCATATTGGCCCAATCCTGAGCTTCTGTGCCACCAGAGCCTGATTGAATATCAACAAAGGCACTGTTTTCATCCATCTCACCTGAAAACATTCGGCGAAATTCCAGATCGGCCAGTCGCGTTTCCAGTCGATCCAAGTCGGACACAACTTCATTCACGCCCTCTTGATCATCTTCCTCAGCTGCCATCGACAACAACTCGGCGGCATCACCCAAGGTACCGTTCAACTCATTGATGACTTCAACAATTCGTTCCAACTGTGCGCGTTCTTTACCAAGTGCTTGAGCCTGTTCAGGATGATTCCAGACATCAGACCCCTCCAGCTCGCGAGTGACCTCTTCTAAGCGCTCCTGCTTGACATCAAAGTCAAAGATACCCCCTAAGAACATCTGTGCGTTCTTGCATATCTTTGATTCGGGTATTAATGAGATTAACTTCGAGCATTGAGTTTTACCTGAAAAATTGGCTGATTTTACTATAGCTATTAAGTAAGTGCCAGAACCAAACCACGCGCTTTGGCTCGAGACTCATTCAGTTCAAGGTCGGGATCAGAATCCGCCACAATTCCACCCCCCGCTCTGAGCTGTAATTTTTTACCCTGCAAAAATAGTGTACGAATCAGAATATTAAAATCCATATCACCATTATGATTCAAATACCCCACAGAGCCGGTATAAGGCCCTCGACCCGTCTCTTCCAGCTCGGCAATAATTTCCATGCAACGCACTTTAGGGCAACCCGTAATCGTACCACCGGGGAACAGCGCACGAATCACTTCACCCGGTGTCGTTCCTTTCTGTTTGACCCCGCTCACACTGGAGACAATGTGGTGAACATGCGCATAGGATTCCAACCCCATCAATTCATCGACATAAATACTCCCCGGCACACAGACTCGCCCCAGATCATTGCGCTCAAGATCAATTAACATGACGTGTTCAGCACGTTCTTTGGGGTGTTCGATCAATATTTTAAGCAAAGCCTGATCTTCTGATTCTGACTGCCCACGCGGCCGGGTTCCGGCAATGGGACGTGTGTTGACCTGATCACCCAAAACTTTAACCAGACGCTCCGGTGATGAGCTGATGATTGAACCTTGTTCATGAGTAATCAATGCCGCAAAAGGTGCGGGATTCGTCTCACGCAGCCGTTGATACAGATCGAGCGGTGAAGGTGCTTTTTTAAAATCAGCACGCCAGAGGCGCGACAGATTTACTTGAAAAATATCGCCATCAACGATATAGGTTTTAATTTTATCGATACCATCAAGGTAACGCTGTGGATCTTCTTCCGCTAGAGTATGGATCAGTTTTTCTCTGGAAGGCTTCCGCAAAGCTTTAAGTGCAGTACAACTTTTCACATCATCCAGCATCATTTTCAGAAGTGGCTTCTGCTCGGATTCTGCAATCAGGAATATTTGGTTGTTTTTATGGTCTCGAATTACTGCCGCAGGAATGCGTGTCGCAAAAGCCGTCGGAAATGAAGGGGAAAATTCAGGGAGCGATAAAACGGGTTCAATTTGCCCAGCGAGCTCATAACCCAAATAGACAAACCAGCCCCCTCTAAAAGGCAAAGTTGTCTCATCAGCTATAAAGTTTTTTTGGTCTGTGGCACTCCAGTGTTGATCCAGTTCTGATAAAAAATCATTTTTATCACATGAATTTAGCTGAAGCTGCTTTCCAGGAAAAGCAAAAAGAATATCGTAACGAGATTGAGGCGTTCCCGACGCAACACTTTCTAAAAAAAAAGGGTAACGCGTCGGGTTTGATTCATGTAGATCTATCAGATCCAGTGGAGCATCTAATGGAGATACAACAAAAGGCGCTGTCACTTTGTTGCTCTACTATTAAATTTTACGGAAAATAACCGTACCATTGGTGCCACCGAAACCAAATGAATTTGACATAGCAACATCAATTTTCATCTCACGCGCCGTATGAGGCACATAATCGAGATCGCACTCAGGGCTTGGGTTATCCAGATTAATCGTCGGCGGTGCAACCTGGTCACGTATCGACAATATAGAAAATATAGCTTCAATGCCTCCAGCAGCACCCAGCAAGTGACCCGTCATGGATTTTGTTGAGCTCACCGCAACTTCTTTTGCATGGTGGCCTAGCGTACCTTTAATTGCTGCAGTTTCAGCCTGATCACCGGCCGGTGTCGATGTACCATGCGCATTAATATAATCGATCTGATCGGCATTAATACCTGCATCATTCAGGGCAACTTCCATACACTGCTGCGCCCCTTGACCTTCACTCGGTGGCAATGTCATATGATAAGCATCACCACTCATGCCAAAACCAATAATTTCAGCATAAATAGTGGCTCCACGTTTTTTGGCGTATTCGTACTCTTCTAACACAACAACGCCTGCACCGTCACTGAGTACAAAACCGTCACGATCTCTGTCCCAGGGGCGGCTTGCGGCCTCTGGATCATCATTACGCGTAGAGAGCGCACGAGCGGCGGCAAAGCCCCCCAAACCACACGGCGAAGTGGTCATCTCTGCGCCACCGGCAACCATCACATCCGCATCATTGTATTGAATCATACGCGCGGCACTGCCTATGCAGTGCGTACCCGTGGTACACGCGGTTACGATGGCATAATTAGG
>CAYXVC010000046.1:0-16005 GCA_964468225.1 uncultured Gammaproteobacteria bacterium | reverse complement strand
TGACATCAGGATGATACTTGCGTGCCATTTTTCGATAAGCACGCTTAATCTCATCTTGACTGGCATTGCGTTCAATACCCATGAGTGTGTAGTAATCTTTAAACTCCAATGCATCTTCCTTCTATTGTTAGTGCCAGGATTGTTGATACCTTAGCTCAGTTTGCCTTAATTTCTATAGTATGATCCTTAATATCGCTCTTTGACATCCCGATACGCAATACACCTCGACGATATTTGGCTTTAGCCTGAGTGCTATTGACATTATCCGGCAACGGAATGGCCCGTTCAAAAGCACCATAGGCGCACTATTTATATTTTAACGTTGATATAAGCCCATCTATTATTGCGATTAACGTAAACTAAAGAATCTTTTAAAATTAAGGGTTTTCACTCTGGCACTTCCAGCAAATTTCAAACGATGCATCATTCGTTTCATTGCACTGGCTGCAAACCCAGTCGTTAGAATTTTCTGAAGAGCCCAAAGCTTCAACCACTTGCATCGCTTTATCATAATCCGCATCATCCACCCAGAGTTCCAGCCAGGTTTCGAAAACGACAAGATCTCCCGCACCGCCGCTAGCGAACTCATTTTTCAGTGTCACCGAGACGCCTGAATTTTCCAGGATATTTTTTGCATTGTGGACTAAGAAACGATTTTCGTTTGTGTAGATGAGTTTCATAATAGACTTCTGTTTGCATTTGGAATTAACTTGATTGAAATTTTTATGAGCCTCCAAGAGAATACTACATAGCTCACATTGAGAAGTATTAATTCCTACTGACAGTACGCTGTCAGTAATGGCTATCTATACTGCATCTGCACCTAAATGGGCAGTATTTCCGGAGGGCGTTCCAAAATTTGATATTTTACCACCAGATCTAGTCTAAAAACCTTATCGATACCAGAGAATCATATTGGCTTCCTGAGGAACACGAGCCAATGGATGAGCGGCTACAATACGGGGGGTATAGTCCGATTCGGATCGCCCGACCGGAACCGATCCGGTATAAACATAAGCGTTCGCTGTGCCGGCCAACGCAGCACCACGTTCCAACACCTGGCGTACGGAACCGTGATCTGCCACTGGGTCGGCATACAACTCGACGCTCACGAATTCCACCGAAATATCATCAAGGTAGACCTGCACTTCAAAGTAAAGACTATTGTCAGCCTGTGTTGTACTTACATTCCCAAAATGAATCCATTGCCAGTGTTGTTTGAGCTGCGTATGCCAAGCCTCCAGTTCAACTGCAATATCGGGATCGCCACTGCGTTGTCGATAGGCTTTGGCCAGTGGCAGATAATACTCTTCGGTATATTCCCGCAACATGCGATTGGAAGAGAACAGAGCGGTTAATCGTCCCATACTTTCGCGCATTCGCCTGATCCAGTCCGTCGGCAAGCCTTGCTCATTGCGCCGATAAAAAGAGGGAATCACCGCCTCTTCCAGCACGCGGTACAACTGCTGCGCTTCCTCCGCATCCCAGGCCGCTATATCACTGTGTTCGCGCCCATCCCCAATAGCCCAGCCCAACTCGGGTGCATAGGCTTCAACCCACCAGCCATCGAGTTCTGACAAATTCAGGCCACCATTCACTAACACCTTCATACCGCTGGTACCGCTGGCTTCCCAAGGGCGACGCGGGGTGTTGATCCAGACATCAACCCCTTGAATCAGTTGTTGTGCCACACCCAAATCGTAGTCTTCAACAAACACCACCCGCTCATGCATACCGTTGTTTGCAAGAAATTCCTGCCATTGGTGCAACATGCGCTTGCCCACATGATCCTTTGGATGCGCTTTACCCGCGATCACCAGTTGCACTGGCCGATCCCGATTGGTAAGCAATTGCATCAGCCGCCGGGGATCGTGTAGCAACAGGTTGGGGCGTTTGTATTCAGCAAAACGGCGGGCAAAACCCAAGGTCAACGCATCGGGATCAAAAATTTCGCTACACACCTGAAGCTGCGTCTGACCCGCGCCATGTCCCTGGTGTTGACAAACCAGATGTTGACGCAAAAATTTGATCAAACGCTTCCGCCCCTCCGTACGAAAACGCCAGAGTTTTTCATCAGACAGGCGGCGCAAGTCGGCCTCCACGGAATCCAGTGTGCCGCGCCAACGCGACTTGCCACATGCATCCGTCCAAAGGGTATCGGCAATCGCTGAATCCCAACTCGGCACATGAATCCCGTTGGTTACATAACCGACGGGCACTTCGCTCTGTGGCCAACCCGGAAAGAGTGGCTGGAAGATACGACGACTGACCTCCCCGTGTAAACGACTAACGCCATTGACCGCCCCAGCACCCCGCATGGCCAGATAAGCCATATTGAAAGGTTCATTCCGGTCGTCAGCATTTAACCGACCCAGCGCCAAAAAACCATCCATTTCCACGCCACATGCGAGCGCCATCTCTCGAAAATGGAGTGCAAACAAATCAGCGGAAAAGCAATCAAAACCGGCAGCCACTGGCGTATGTGTGGTAAATAAATTGCCCGCCCGCGTAGCGCGTAACGCGACATGAAACGTTTGACCTGTGCGTTGCATAAAGTGTCGGGCGCGCTCAAAAATAGCTAACGCCGCATGGCCTTCGTTAAGGTGGCACACGGGACAATCAATCGCCAACGTCTCCAGCAATCGCCAGCCCCCGATCCCCAGCACGATTTCCTGTTGCAAACGCATCTCTTCACCACCGCCATAAAGCTCGCTGGTAATAGCACGATCACCGGGTGCATTAAGCGGATCATTGCTATCAAGCAATAACAAGGTACGCCGCCCCACCTGGCCCCGCCAAGTGCGCAGGCGCAAAGAGCGACCCGGCAGATCAAGCGTCACCCGCACCCACTCACCGTGATCATCACGCAGGGGAACCACAGGCAGCATGGTGGGATCGTTATAGGGATAAAATTCAATCTGCTCGCCGTTGGCATTCAATGCCTGACGAAAGTAACCCTGTTGATAGAGCAAACCGACCCCGATCAGGGGCACGTTGAGATCGCAGGCCGTTTTTATATAATCGCCTGCCAGCACACCCAAGCCACCCGAGTAGATAGGCAATGACTCACAGATGCCAAACTCCATACTGAAATAGGCGATGTGGCCTGAAAAAGCACCCTCCATGGTCTTGTCAAACCAGGATTTCCCACCAAAATGAGCCTTGCGCATCGCAAGTTGCTGCTGTAGTTTTTCGATGAAACCGGTATCTGTGGACAGTATTTTCAGACGTTGGTCAGAGACCGTTTCCAAAATCAGCCAGGGATTGGCCGAGGCCTGCCATAACTCGGGAGAGACTTGCCGCCACAAAGCATCCGCACCGTGATTCCAGCTCCAGCGCAGATCCAGCGCCAGAGTCGCCAGCCCCTGTAATGATTCGGGCAGAGCGCGTGGCAAATAGTGGTCTGTTTGCATTTTCTACTCCATCCCGGAAAAGCCTCTCTAATCCGGATAATTTTTAAAATATACGAATCAGGAAAAATCAGCCAGTTTTTGCTTTGCCCGCCGAGTCAGATCATTCAATTTTTCCACCATGAGATAACCCCGATGGGTGTCGATAATGCCCTCCTGTTTCCAGTGCTGGAGCTGGCGGTTAACCACTACTCGTACACTGCCGATCATTTCGGCCAGTGATTCATTGGAGAGGTTATTGATCAGACGCGGTGATATATGTTTTTGTTTTACCACAGAAGGTACGTCCACGTGATGTAAAATCAGGCGTGCCAAACGGGTTTCGGTATCGTGCAGGGCAAGATCGGCAGCAAGATCGGCCAAAGTATTCATCTGCTCGCCCAAATAAGGCAACAGAGCGCTATTAAATTTCGGATGTTCGCCAACCCATAAACGCGCCTCCTCCATCGGAAGGCTCAGCAACGAGACATGATCCAGAGTTTCCAGCATGACATCGTGTGGCTTACCATCCAACAGACTGAAAGTACAAAATGGATCCCCAGGGCCGAGCAAAAACAGGGTGATCATGCGACCTGTTTCAGGGTTGCTGCGGCTGATCCGCACTCGACCTGACAGCAATATGTGGAAACGCTGCCAGGTCTCCTCCACGGGAAGATGACGACGACGCTTCCAGGTTTCCCGGCGACAATGCTGCAGGATATCTGCCAATGTGGCTTCGTCAAGCTGACCGAACAGCGTTGAACCCTTGAGACATTGCAAGCTATCAGTATAAAAAGGGGATTCAGGTGTCATATTATCTCTTCCTTTTTTCTTTTAGCTTTAGATGAAATTCAATTCACTGAAAAGGCTCGGCCCTTAGCTTCTCAATTACTGAATGACTAAAAACAACGCACCATCACCGCGACGAATATTGAGCAAAATTCCAGACTGACTGCTCTTGGCAGCACACAGTGGCTGTTCGCTGATTTAAATCAAACATATTTAGATCTCTTTAATTATATATTTGGTTTATCTTCACTATTATTAGTTAATGGTTGTTTTATTACCTTATTCAAGGCCAAACCTTGCACCAAGACTGAAAAAATCACCACCACATAAGTAATCGCCACAATCAGTTCACGCTCAGGAACGGACGGCAACGAGAGCGCCATGGCAATAGAAATGCCCCCACGCAACCCACCCCAGGTTAGCAACATCACAATATTGGGCGTGAAACGACGAAATGGTTTCAATAGCATGACTGGCACACCCACACTGAAATAGCGAGCAGCCAGCACCACCGGTATCAATAATAGGCCAGCGGTCAGGTAGTTCCATTCAAATGACATGACCAGAACTTCCAGGCCAATAAGGATGAACAGCAGAGCATTAAGCAGCTCGTCAAACAGCTCCCAAAATTCATCCAACGGCGCACGTACCCGATAAGAGAGCTTAAGCCGACTGCCTATCAGTAAACCTGCCGCCACGACAGAGATAGGACCCGAAAGGTGCCAACTATCCGCCAGCGCATAACTACCACTGACCAAAGCCAGTGTAATAAAAATTGCAACCTGAGAGCTTCGCACCCCTTTGAGCAAACTGTAAGCCAGTCCACCACACAACAATCCGAGTAATGCACCGCCAACAATTTCACGTAACAGCAATGTTGAAAGGGTCATCGCAGTGGGTTCGGCATCGCCAGCAGCAATACCTAGTAAGCTCAAAAACAGCACCACAGCAACACCATCGTTAAACAGCGATTCCCCCATGATTTTGGTATGAACACTCTTGGGCAGATTCATAGATTTAAGTAGAGACATCACTGCAATGGGATCAGTGGGGGAAATCAAAGCGCCAAACAATAGACAGTAGATCAGTGAAATATCAAAACCTAATGCCTGCAACAACCATTGACTCAAAAATCCAACGATGGCAGTGGACAACACCACCCCCAACGTCGCCAGCAGAATAACGACCCGTTTCTGAGTCAGTAAATCATTGATATCTGCCCGTACCGCACCTGCAAAAAGTAAAAAGCTCAATATACCGTGCAACAAAAAGGTGCTGAAATCGAAGTCTTGTAATACAGCACGTGCAGTTTCATCGAAAGGCAGGCCCGCTTTACCCAACATAACCAGTAGCAATGAGAAAAGTAGTGAGAATGACATCAAGGCGATCGGCATTGGCAACTTAAAAAAACGCTCATTGATATAGCCAAAAAAGGCGGTCAATGCCAACAACATCGCAATAAAGTTAAACGGTTCAATATCGCTCATCTGGCCTTTCGTAATATCCTGTCAGAAGTTTTTTTGAAAAATTTTCAACGCCTTCATATAACAACTATAAGTATGAAAGGTGCAGTGTTCGTACGACCAGCAAGCGATAAATTAAGTTCCACATTCAGTACAGTCAACCCGATAACCAGACAATAAAAAAGTGGCAATGTAGCGGAGTCCCTTCAGGGTTCCATTACGAGCCGGAACAACGACCCCAATACTTTAAGGCATTGTGAACACTGGGTCTGCTCCCGTCCAAACCAGCCGTTGATACCAAACTTTGGGATCGTCACTACCACAATGCATTAACAACACAATTTTATCATCCATAATTGCCTGGTGGAGCACCTCTAGCTTGTCTTCAGGAATTCCCATACGACGCAAGGCGATGCTCAGATGAGTTGCCGCTGCGCCTGTCGCCATCAAACCGGCTCCGATCGCACCACCTGCAAGAACGTTAACTAATGGCCCAGCGATAAGCATAGGTCCGATACCGGGTAGTAAAAACAGGCCCGCAGCGCCCATTAACAGACCTCCCAGCGAACCCCACAAAGCACCCTCCACGCCCCATACTTTGAAACGTTCCTTTTCATTGGTATAGGCAATACCAAGAAAATCATCACCCTGCCCTCCTGCTTTATGCAGAACAGAAACCTGATCCATCAAAAAACCATATTTGATCATTTCCTCAACTGCTGAATGAGCGTTATCAGAGTTGTCAAATACAGCTGCAACAAAATTATCTTTCTGTTTATTCATGGTTATTTCTCCTTTTTTGATACATCTACGCTCGGGTCCATGCGAAGGGAGTCACGCATCCAGGGGCTTAGTACGTTGGCCTTTAGAGTTAGTGCAAAGAGGCTTTTGCTCATATAAAAAAGGCAAAATACCTGATCAACCAAGATGAATAGCTACATCTGCTGGATCATTGGGCACCAACACCTCATGCGCTCGCTCCACCTCTTTTTGTGTGCCGTGGACAATAACCAGATACTGGTTCGATTCCAGTGCAATTTCATAACGGGTGATGCTGTATTCCGGAATACCAATCCTGTAGAGCACTGCACCCTGTGAGTCCCGATATTTAGCTGAGTCATCCGTATTGTTGAAACCAAAAGAGTGCTCTTCGCAGTGAAAGCCCTTGCCGATCATTGAGATTTCTTTAAGATCAAATGCCGCCTTTTGTAACATTCCTACTGCTTTTTTGGCTTGATCGTGAGTGCTATAGAGTGCAATACAGCTATTTTTATCTACCATTCAATCCCCTTTCTTCAAAGATAACCTCACAGCGTAAAAATGCCCGCAGTTCTTACCTGGAATCATGCACACGGAACACAACAAGTTCTGCTACCTGAGTTACACTATTGAAAAAAGCTGTTTGAATTTACTGAAAAGCGAGATATTCGCCCCCTTTTCCGGGGGCTAAAAAAACAACCTGACTTCCATATTTATTGACGTTGGATAGCTTCCAAATTCACTATAAAATACACCGTCAACGGGTTTATCTCCCAGAGGTATCCCCAGATTAATCACTAGTTCGGACTCGTCAGAGAGTGAATAGATCGTATTCAATGATATCAGTGTTGAATCATCATCAAAATTACTGATCATGACCGCTTGCCCGCTTAACAAAGGGGTGATTTCATAACTACCACCCAAGGCGCTGTAATAGCGACCTAAATATTGGGTGTTACCCATTTTCGCTACCATTGGATAGTCGGCAATATTGTCAGCGCCCAGTCCGTTGTAAAACAACTCTAATCGAAGTTCAAAGCTGTTTTCCCAGCGATGCTCGAAGCCAAGGTTGAATTGTTGATAATCATTGCGAGAGCTATCTTGTAAATCACCATGATGGCCTTCAATACGAATGCCCAGCCATTCAAAAAGCTCCCCTTGCAAAGCCATACCAATGATATTTTTATCCACGATACGTCCTGCGATCAGTGTGGTTTCAACATTGCCATAGGCGTTTGACCATTGCACCAGATGGGAGTCACGTTCACTGTCCGGACTGTCACTCCAGCCGGTATCGCTGTCGACTTCTGCGGAATAGCCCAACACGCTGATGAACGAGAGCTGGGAAAACTCCCCCAAACTGATTTCGACACGTGCTGCATCAACACCCGATTTATAAACACGGTAGAAAGTTTGTGCTGAAAACGGGGCAAAAAAATCATTGGGTGTGAAGTAGAAGGTTGTCGCCAGATTGATGGCTTGTCTACCCAAGGTTAGATTGACGTATTGATTTGACCAACGCAGTGCAAAGCGATCCATGGCCAGATGAATATAATCCTCATGGCTAAAACCTGTTTCAAGTGCAGCACTGCGTTCGACAAAAGCCGGTAGTCCCACACTGCTCTGCTGCGTGGCCAAAGCATTAGGGATATAAGTTTGATAGGCATTGATTTCAAACCCCCAATGGTTGCCCACATCCGCATCGATCATTAACCGTGCAATGCCCGCGATACCGGATGAACGTCGGTCGGGGTAGAGCATTTTGTCATCCGGGTATTGTGAGGCATGAGCAAAGCCACGTACTAAACCTCGCGCATCAATGTAGAAATTTTCATTTTTCTGTTCGTAAAAAGCGAATGTCTGGCTTGGTTGTATCGCCAAAATTATAAGCACTAATACGATGTTCCATTGGCTACGCACCGCGCACCTCATCGCTGTCAAGCCGTCCATCCAGCAACCGAATCAACCTCCGTGCCCGATCCATCACATGTTGATCATGAGTGGAGAAAAGAAAGGTGATGCCTTTTTCCTGATTCAGCGTCTGCATAAGATCCAACAGTGATTCAGCGGTGCGCGAATCGACATTGGCGGTGGGTTCGTCGGCGAGGATAATGGCTGGTTGGGTCACGATGGCGCGGGCGATGGCGACGCGTTGCTGTTGGCCGCCCGACATCTCATCGGGGCGACGCTTTTCCAACCCTTCCAAACCCACATCTTTCAGGATTGCCATCACACGGTCGTGGCACTCTGATTCATCAACGCCTTGCAAGTTCAGAACAAACTCGGCGTTTTCGTATGCCGTCATCACGGGAATCAGGTTGTAGGCCTGAAAGACAAAACCGATGCGATTTTTACGTACATTTGAGAGTGCGCTAGCGCTGAGTGTTGCAAGATTGATCTGATCCACCCAGACTTCCCCTGAACTTGGCACATCCAGTCCCCCCACCAGATTCAGCACACTGGTCTTACCCGACCCCGAGGGCCCACACAGTGCAGCAAAATCACCGCGTTGAATATCCAGTGAAAAATGGTCAACCGCTTTGACTTCGATTTTTCCTTGCAGGTAAATCTTGCTGACATCTTTTAACTGTACGATGGGCGTGTCTGTTTGTGCATTCATGAGGATATCCCTCCTAATTTATTTTCAGGCTATCGATCGGTGGAACACTTCCAGCGCGCCATGCAGGGTAAGCACCTGAGGCCAACGCCAGCGCAAACAGTCCGCCCAGAATTGCGATGACGCTCTCTTGAAAGAGGCGAATTTTCATCACCGGATCGATCAGCACACCGCCAAAATCCATGTCATCACCATAAGCCCCCGAGAGATCAATGCCGATTTGGCTCATATACAGAAACCAGGGCGCGGTGATAATCACCCCGACAATCAGCCCCACCACCGCTAACCAGAACGATTCGATCATGACCAGTTTGAACAGATTAAAAGGGGTCATACCCACGGCCATCATCACACCAAACTCCCGTTTGCGCTCCAGCACACTCATCAACATCGTATTGAGAATGCCCGCAGCAACTAGCAGGGCAATTAAAAACTGGCTGATGTAATTGGTACTTTTATCCATGGCGATCATACCTGCCAGATCAGGTTGAGACTCTTGCCATGTCAGCACTTCGGTATCAGCGTAAATCGGCAAGGCGGCGAGTGTGTCCCGCAGCTTTTGTGTTCGTCGTTGATCATCAAGAATCAGTGCAACCAGGGTCGCTTCATCTGCGCGGTAATCCAAAGTTTTTTGCACACGCTTTATTGGCAGCAACGCCATGGCACTATCGACTTCACTGACTCCGGTTTTAAAAATACCCGTGACGCGTTCAATAGCACTGACGATTTCACCGTGAGCATCGGTGGTGGTATAGACCACTTTTTTGCCAATGCGCAGTTGTAGTTTTTTCGCCAGTCTCACACCCACCACAATACCCGGACTATTGGCGCTATCAAACACACCACCATCAATCATGGAACGGATAAAAAGATTACTCTTTTCACTCTCCTGCGCGGGATCAATGGCAATGAACATGCCGCCGATGCTTTTATGCGCACTGGCAAACATCGCCTGCCCCTTGATACGCACCATCGCATCCATCACTTCCGGGCGAGCGAGTGCTTTTTCACGCAGTGTTTGCACGTCATTCAGACGTTTTTTAAGACTGGGCGCACGATTGTAATCCATCGGTTCAATAGTGACATGACCCATGCCCATACTCGCCCCCGCATCGATCATACGGGTGTAGTAGTGATCACCCGCACCCGTGAAGGTCACAGCCAGCATGACTCCAAAAGCGATCGAGAAAGCGGTGATTAAAGTACGGCGTTTGCGTCGCCACAAATTACGCCATGCAAGTTTGTTCAAATTCATCTCATTACCCCCTTTTTTATTGGTAATGAATCGCATCAACAGCTCTGATTTTTGCAACTTTCAGCGCCGGGTAGATCGCCGCCAGCATCGCGATCAGAAAAAGAAAAATAACAGGATTGCTCAGCACCTCCGGTGTGATGTAGGCATACCAGATCGGGTCGAGAGCGATACCGGCAAAACTCACATCGCCCGCAAGACCCGACATATCCATGCCATAGGTTTGAAAGTGACTCGATGCCCACCAACCAAATCCCAAACCGAGCAGACTGGCTAACAGGGTTTGTAACATCACCTCGGCATAGATCAGCGCCACGCTCTGCAAGGGGCTGACACCAATGGCTTTCATAATGCCAAACTCTCGAATGCGCTCGAACACACTCATCAATACCGCATTGAGCACCACGGAAGCGACAGCGATATAGGTGAAGATCAGCATGATGAGCATCTGCACATCGGCCGTTTCTAAAAACCGAGCGATCACCGGCATCAATTCACGCCAATCAAGGGTTTCATATTCAGGGGCGAGCGCTGAAATTTGTTGTTTGGCCGCCTCTAAATCACTGTTGCGATCCGCCCGCATAACGACGATCTCATGCGCCCCTTGCGGTAAACTCAGCAACTCAATCAAGGTCTGTTTGGGCAAGAAAACAGCAGTGTTATCAATGTTGGCCGCCACTGCTTTCAAAATACCGCGCACCTTGAAAATCTCATTAGCCATGTAACCATCTGCCGTTTGACCGATGTAAACCAGTTCACTGCCAACCTTGGCACCCAGCAGACGTGCCAGTTTTTTACCGATGACCACACCGTAAGGATCCTCTTGATCCAGCCATGCTCCCGTCATAACGTGTTGATGGATCCGCGTCACCTGTGGTTCGTGAATGAGATCGGTGCCTCTGAGTTGTACGCCGGATGAGTTGTCATCGGTCACCATGAGGCCAAAAGCGAAATAACGAGCGGTGGCATAAAAGCCCTCGGCTCGAATATTTTCCAGTAGAAGTTTTGAATCCTTCATGGTGGTATAGATATCGGGATCATCCCGGTACCCCTGGGCATGAATCTGGATATCCCCCTGATTCATGATGACCGCCTGGCGCTCACTGCCCACCACCATGCCTTTCATTAGTGCACCGTATATGATCATGATCGTACAGGCGAATGCCATCGCCAAAGTCGTTACTAAGGTTCGGTGCCAGTTTCTGAGTACATTGCGGGATGCAAGTGTCATGATTCTCATGGTGATCTCCTACCGCCGCCGTTTAAGGTTAGAGACTGAGAAAAACTGATCACTGATCTCAATATCCAGCTCCAGTGACTCGTAAACGAACTCGGTAAATTCATCCGGTTTGTCGGCAGGCACAACCCGCATGATCGATGGCCGCTGACGACCACCCAACCGTTTCATACCGGTAAAGCTGAAGGTACGAGCCACCTGCATATCTTCATCATAAAACACCTCACTCAATGGTGTTGAGCTGTCGGCCAAAACCACCAAAACCAGCTTGCCCCAGACCACTGCGGCATCCGCTTTGGGAATTAACGTGAACTCAATGATTTTTTGCCCGTCACGCACACCTTCAAAAGTGATTTTTGCATGGTAATCATCCTCAAGCCGCGCCTCCTTAACCAGATCATCATTGGTCAGATGGCTACCCATCCAGCTTCCCATCATCATGCCGCTGGTGAGCCGGATTTTACGATCGGTTTTTGGCAGATAGGTGTAAATATTCACGCCCGATTTCAGTGTCACCGTGCCACGCTCTTTCAGCGGTTCCAATACACGAAACAGCGTCTTTTCCTTACCCTTCGACCAGCCTTCCAGCCGCATGGTACGAGTGTAGTGTCGGGTTTTAACCCGCATTGTTGTGATGGCATGGGATGATTTGCCACGCCAGAGATCATCAACCGAGCGTAAAATTTCGCTGGCGCGTGTGTCGGATGGTTCGTCCGCATTCAGTGAAAATGGTGCTGCGATCAAAATAGCGGTTGTCAGCAATATCCATCGGACGAGTAGATAAGAGTGTGACATGATGCTCTCCTCTATTTTTAGCGAGGTAGGCTTTGAGCCAACAACCCAAACTATAATTCGCTGATTTAAAACAGGTACAGCGTCTCATAAAGCAAGCTCTTTTTCTGTAACCTGGGTAACACAGCATACTGCTTCCTGATATCAGGAAGCTAAAATTTACTTAGGGATTGAATAGGAGGGTTTTAAAAGTCGGCGGGCAGTTTCAGGCAACATCCATCGTACGCTTGACATGCTTTGGCACACACTTTCCAGCCGGCCCATATGAAGCACTCTCTGTGGATTCGTTATAGATAATATTGAGCGCATGGTGAATATTTTTCCGACTCATTTGAATAATATTACCATTCATCTGATTTTTTTTCTGGCACTTTTCCAGCACGGATTCTAAATTTCCCCACTGTTTTGCCATGCCCTGCATACCATGAGTTTCACACTCTTTAACAAAAGCTTCAGCCCCTGTTCGATTCACAGGGTAGGAATTTTTTTCAAGAATTTCATAGGAACTTTGTGTCAACTGCTCCAGTTGCACAAGATAACCCTGCTTCACTTCTGACAGTTTTTGCAATTGATCGAGTTCCCGAGCCTTTAGTGCGCCATACTCTTTCGTCAGACATGTTAATAATTTCGCAGATAACTTTAACTGTTTAATCAGCAGTTCACCAAAAGCCAAGCGGGTATGTTTATTTGAAGATTGATCCATCATTTTATTTTATAAGTATATGGTTAAGTCGTTTTTCAAAACAGAATAATTTTTCTGAAACACGCGAAAAGTCTACTAAATATTCTCCATTTATTTGAGAATTTTGAATACTTTTAACACGACTCGCGTCAAAAGAATCGCGTTTATCAACGGCTCTATTTTTAAAAAAAAACAGTATTGATTGCTCGCCAGAAAAATGAACCTTCATACATTAATACCTCTTGCTTACCCTCCCCACGTAACGGCGAGCCCACAAGAAACTTAAGATCTTCACCCCTACATTGCGACCTCCACCACACCTTTTTTATAGATGCGCCCTTCAATAATTCGATTAGACAGCAAGTTTTTTACTTGCACCCGATCACCCGCTACGGCATCTTTCATCACCAGACCCTGCATACGCACCACCACACCATCTCCCTTCGCCAAAATAATGACACGTTCACCACGTTCCGCAATTTTTGGCGGACGGATATTTGAAGCGGTCAATACCGCTCCACTGACCAGAGGACGCTTTACAAAACTGCCGGCCACTTCCTGGCTGTTTTTAAAATAACCTTGCGTCAGACGACTGATATCTTTTGTAACTAAAGTGACATCACCCTGAGTAAGCATTGAACCCGCAGGCAATGATCGACTTGTTACTAAAACCTCCTCGGAAATTTTAATAGATGCTGGAATATAGAGTGACCAGGGTTGGCTGCCTTTGCACTTCACACCTACTGTCACACGGCCAAACTGCCTCTGCCCCATAGGTCGAGTGACCTCCAAAGGGTGATTGCACTTTGTCAATTTTAAACGCGAATCAATGGAACCCACTTCAATTTCATACTGCTGTTTTTCGTCTTTCTTAATATTGAGTTCTAAAAAATTTTGCACCGTTTTTTTTATGACGTCGTGCGAGTGAAATTCAGCCGCATACACATCAGAAAAAATTAAAAGCATGAAAAAAACCATGCCCTGAAAAGCCTCTTTTATATATTTCATCTCTTTTACCTGCCTGTATAAATGCACCGATTACAAACTTACATGCAATTTTAAAACCAGATAAAAATAACAAATCATTTAAGGCAATACTCCACAGGCCGATAATCAACTTCAGGAACGTGCACGAAATATTAATAAAGGATTATTAAATGACCAATTTATTAGCGGGTGTTGATCAGCGAACTCAACTTGTAGGGCATAACCGCATTGAGCTACTGCTCTTCAGGCTTCAAGGCAAGCAACGCTACGGTATTAATGTATTTAAAGTACAAGAAGTCATACAGTGCCCAGCTCTCACACATGTCCCAAACACGCATCCAATGATTTGTGGTGTTGCCACCATTCGAGACAAGACCATTCCTGTCATTGATCTGGGCAAAGCAATTGGTCTCTCTCCCATCGAAGATTTATCTGATAAATTTATTGTAGTAAGCGAATTTAACCATGCCGTCATTGGCTTCATTGTATGGAGTGTGAATCGAATTATTAACAAACCCTGGGAAGAGATACTGCCTCCCCCGGCAGGTGCAGGAAAAGACAGTTATGTCATCTCCGTGACTCAAATTGAAAAAGAGCTGATAGAGATCATAGATGTAGAAAAAGTTCGTGCTGAAATTATCACCACAGACACTGCCCCTTCTGAAGATATTCTTGAGCAAGGAAGAGATAGGGATTCAGAAGAAAATGATGAAATTCATGTGCTGGTTGTGGATGATTCCAGCGTAGCAAGAAACCAGGTAAAGCGCACACTGGAACAACTGGGCATGAACTGTACTTTAGCTAAGAATGGCCGTGAAGCACTTGATATGCTGATTGACTGGCACACAAATGATCCAGAAATGTTTAAGAAAGTAGACCTTGTGCTCTCTGATATAGAGATGCCCGAAATGGATGGTTACACACTCACCACAAAAATACGTGAAGACGAACGGCTTGCAGGAGAATATATCATTCTGCACTCCTCATTAAGTGGAGTGTTTAATAAAGCGATGGTTGAGAAGGTCGGAGCCGACAAATTTATTGCTAAATACAACCCCGATGAATTGGCTAAAACAGTACTTGATGCCTGTGAATCCATTGATTTGAACCGACGAAAAGCACTGGCTTAAAGGCGATTATGAAAAACAATCACTTTTTACTGTGCGGAAAAACACCCTCAACAATACGCGAGCTAATATTATGACTGACAATGGAATGTCTTCACAAGAATATACCGATTTCCAAAAGTTTCTTGAAAAATCATGTGGCATTGTATTAGGTAAGAATCGCCACTACCTGGTGAATAGCCGTATAAAAGGATTAATGAATGAGCATAAAATCCCATCTATTACAGAGCTGACAAACCGCCTCAAAAACCCCGTCAATATGCAATTAAGAAAACAGATTATTGATGCGATGACAACCAATGAAACCAGTTGGTTTCGTGACCAGCATCCATTTGAATCCTTAAAAAACATTATCTTTCCCGAGATTAAAAAAAACAGGTCATTGAGTATCTGGTCAGCCGCCTGCTCTTCAGGGCAAGAGCCTTATACCATCAGCATGACCATTGAGGAATATCTAAAAAGTAATCCGGGAAGTTTTTCCAATAACATCAAAATTACTGCGACTGATATCTCTTCCACGATACTGTCCGAAGCAAAAAACGCCACTTATGACTGCTTATCCATATCGCGAGGTTTAAGCAAGGAGAGGCAACAAAAGTTTTTCCAGTCGACCAATAACCAATGGAAAATCAAAGATGACATTTCCAAACGAGTGACTTTTAAAGAGTTTAACTTGCTCGATAACCCTGTGGGGCTTGGGAAATTTGATGTTATATTCTGCCGTAATGTTCTTATCTATTTTTCTCAGGAAAATAAAACAGAGATTATCAATAAGTTTTCTAAAGCACTCAATCCGGGCGGCTACCTCATTCTTGGCTCATCGGAAAGTATGCCTTCGGCTTTAAGCCAATCCTTCGATATGATCAGAATCAAACGTGGAATTGTCTATAAAGCCAAATAGAAAAATTCCG
>CAYXVC010000045.1:3126-16707 GCA_964468225.1 uncultured Gammaproteobacteria bacterium | reverse complement strand
TGCGTTTAATGGGGGCAGATATTGAATTGCTGAATGAGCATGAGGTGGGTGGTGAACCTGTTGCAGATGTTCGTGTGCGGTCAAGTCAATTAAAAGGAATACGAATTCCGGAAGATCAGGTGCCTTTGGCGATCGATGAATTTCCAGCACTGTTTATTGCGGCTGCATGTGCGACTGGTGAAACAGTTTTGACTGGTGCTGAAGAGTTGCGGGTTAAAGAAAGTGATCGCATTCAGGCTATGGTGGATGGGTTGGTAATACTGGGTATTGATGCAAAGCCAACGGCTGATGGCATTGTGATTCAGGGTGGGCAGTTAGGCGGCGGGATTGTAGAAAGCTGTGGTGATCATCGTATCGCTATGTCGTTTGCAATGGCAGGATTGTGCTCAAAAGAAAAGATTATCATTGAACATTGCGATAATGTTGCGACATCATTTCCGAAATTTGTTGATTTGGCGGGGCAGACGGGGTTGACCATTAGTGTAGAAAAAGAGAAGGAATAAGGTATGTTAGAGGGTGAAATTCCTATTTTTACTATTGATGGCCCCAGTGGTTCGGGAAAAGGTACGGTCAGCCGTATTTTGGCGCAGCGTTTAGGTTGGCATTATCTGGATAGTGGTGCGTTATATCGTTTGACGGCTTATGAGGCGGAAAAGCAGCAAGTTGCTTTAAATGATGAAGCGGCGGTAGCAAAAATTGCGGGCTCGCTGAATGTTCATTTTGAGGCAGATGGTGACGCTGTTTTTCTTGCCGGCATTAATGTTAATAATGCAATAAGGACAGAAGCGTGTGGCAATAAAGCTTCTAAAGTTGCATCTTTACCGACAGTGCGTGATGCGCTTCTGGATTGGCAGCGCGCATTCAAAAAGCCTCCGGGTCTTGTGGCCGATGGGCGTGATATGGGAAGTGTCGTATTTCCTCAAGCGACGATTAAAGTTTTTTTGACGGCCAGTGCAGAGGTTCGGGCAGAGCGGCGTTACGCACAGTTGAAAGAGAAAGGTATTGGTGGTAATCTCGACACTATTTTTAACGACATTAGTGAGCGTGATTTACGCGACAGCGCACGAAGTATTGCGCCAATGAAGCCTGCTGAAGGGGCTGTTTTACTGGATACTGATAAGCTGCCTGTTGAGGCGGTCGTTGAAAAATTGGTAGGTTTATTGCCAGATACAGGTTGGTAAAGATGAAAGTCTTTGTCCAGCTTTTTCGTGCTTGTCAATTTTGGCAGGTTTTTTTAATTAACCGCGGTTTTGCCGCAATGTTATCCTCGTTTTTTTGAGGGTTAAGGGTTTTTTCTAATGGGCGAAAGCTTTAAAGAGTTATTTGAAGAGAGTTTAATTGAGCAACGGATGCGTCCTGGTTCCATTGTACCTGGAATCATTGTCGAGATTAAATCAGATGTTGTTATTGTCAATGCAGGTTTAAAATCTGAAGGCGTGATTCCGATCAGTCAGTTTTATAGTGAAACTGGTGAACTGGAAGTGGCTGAAGGTGACTGTGTTGATGTCGCATTGGATGCAATTGAAGATGGTTTTGGGGAAACTCGGCTTTCGCGAGAAAAAGCTAAAAGATCTCAGGCTTGGACTGAGCTTGAAAAAGCACTGGATGATGCTGCAACAATTATTGGCATTATCTCGGGTAAGGTTAAAGGTGGTTTCACTGTTGACGTTGGAACGATCCGTGCCTTCTTACCAGGTTCGCTTGTGGATGTGCGCCCTGTACGGGATGTTGCGCATCTGGAAGGCAAGCCACTTGAGTTTAAAGTAGTCAAACTGGATCGTAAACGTAATAACGTTGTGGTTTCCAGGCGTGCTGTTGTTGAAGTTGAAAGCAGTGCCGAGCGTGAAAAACTGCTCGAAAATCTGGAAGAAGGGCAGACCGTTAAAGGTATTGTTAAAAACCTTACAGATTACGGCGCATTTATCGATCTTGGTGGAATTGACGGGTTACTACATATTACTGATATGGCATGGAAACGCGTTAAACAGCCCTCAGAGATTGTTAATGTGGGCGACGAAATCGATGTTAAAATATTAACTTTTGATAAAGAGCGTAGCCGTGTTTCACTCGGTTTGAAACAGCTGGGATCAGATCCTTGGCTTGAGCTTGCTACTCGTTATCCAATGAGCAGTCGCCATATGGGTAAAGTGACCAATATTACTGATTACGGTTGTTTTGTTGAGATTGAAGACGGTATTGAAGGTCTGGTTCACGTTTCTGAAATGGATTGGACGAACAAAAATGTTAATCCGTTTAAAGCAGTGCATCTTGGGCAGGAAGTTGAAATTGTTGTATTGAATATCGATGAGGAACGTCGCCGTGTTTCTCTGGGTATGAAACAGTGTAAAGCTAATCCATGGGAAGAGTTTTCAGCAACCCATAATAAAAACCAGAAAGTTTCGGGTAAAATTAAATCAATCACTGATTTTGGTATCTTTATTGGTCTGGATGGTGAGATTGATGGTCTGGTTCATCTGTCTGATATTTCCTGGAGTGCAACGGGTGAAGATGCGATTCGTGAATTCAAGAAAGGTGATGAGATTGAAGCCGTTATTTTGGCGATTGATGCCGATCGTGAGCGCATCTCATTAGGCATCAAGCAATTAGAGAAAGACCCATTTTCTAACTATATGGCCGATCATGAGAAAGGCAGTATCGTTAAGGGGGTTGTTGTTAGTGTTGATAGTAAAGGCGCTGAAGTTAAACTGGATGGCGATGCTGAAGGTTATTTGCGTGCTTCCGAGGTTTCTCGCGAACGTGTCGATATTAATTCTGTTCTTAAGGAAGGGGATGAGATTGAGGCTAAATTTGTGAGTATTGATCGTAAAAATCGAGTTGTTTTACTTTCACTTAAGGCAAAAGAGGAAGGTGATGAAGCTGAAGCACTGGATGATTACAAGCGTGCATCGACAAGTTCAGGTTCAGCGACTTTAGGTGATCTTCTGAAGGAACAGATGCTAAATCAGAAAAACTAAAGTAGAGTTGCTTGGCGGTCAAAGTTGAATTGATCGCTCTGATAAAGGGAAGGAGCCTTGGTGTGTGAATTTCGCATCAAGGCTTTCGTTTTTCTGGCTGTTTGTCTTCTCTTTAAGAAAGGGACCTTATGAATAACTGCATGAGTTTCAGGATTTATCCTTTAGATATTTTTCTTATTGCCGTTATGTTTGTTGGGTGTTTCTCTGGTATAAATATTGGAGGAACGTAATATGAATAATTTTTTGGAGGTTTGAATATATCTTATGACAAGATCAGACCTGATTGAAGTTCTGGCGCAGAGTCAGACTCAACTTTCTTATAAAGATATTGAATTAGCCGTAAAAAACCTGATTGAGCAGATGTCGGAAGCATTGGCAAATGGCAATCGAATCGAAATACGTGGTTTTGGAAGCTTTTCTTTGCACCATAGGCCTTCACGTATAGGACGTAACCCTAAAACAGGCGAGTCTGTTTCTCTTGAGGGGAAATATGTGCCGCACTTCAAACCTGGAAAGCTGTTGCGTGAACAAGTCAATAATAGTATGAAATAACGCGTCTATTATTTTAATATGCAATTATGTTGATACTCAAGCTTCCCCTTGTTTTGTATAAAAGTTAGTATGTCCTCTTAATCAATGAGCAGCTGATTTCATTGGCTGATAGTTTTAAGGGAAGCACTATGGCTCGTATTTATACAATTTTTTCAATTCTATTTGCTGTTTTAGTTTTTTTTATTTATTTAGGCTTGGCTGCACAAAATACTGTGCCAGTTAATTTTCATTACTATTTTGGAAGTTTTGAGCTTCCATTGTATATTCTTTTAACACTTTTTATGGTTTTTGGGGTATTACTTTGTAGTTTGCTTTTTTTGCCACGTTTCTTTGGCTTAAAATTTAAATTACTACGTAGTCAAAGAGCATTAGATAAAAAAACATTGCAATTGGATAAACAAAAATAAATTGAATTAAAGCATAGTTTCTTTTTTGGTGCTGATGTATGATCTGCGCATCTGTGTTTTCAATGGACGAATGGTTTATATGTTTTAATCACAGATATTTCATTAAAGCATTTTCGATAGGAGGTCATACAATGCTTTTTTTCAAAAAAGTTCTATTATTATCTATTTTTATTGGTTGTTTCTCGGTTGCTAATGCAGCGCCTGTTAATATTAACAGCGCTGATGCGGCGTCTTTGTCTAGTAATTTGATCGGTGTTGGTATCGAAAAGGCAAAAGCGATTATTGAGTACCGGAAAAAGAATGGTGCATTTAAAATTGCTGATGATTTGGCGAAAGTAAAAGGTATTGGTGAAAAAACGATTGAAAAAAATCGTAAAAATATCATAACAGGCCGTTCTTCAGCAAAGTAATATAATTTTGTATATAATAAGAGTGACAAACAGGCACCTAAAGGGTGCCTGTTTTTTTTCTATAGAATGGTTATTTCTTTAAGCTGATGAGTAGTTCAATATGAGTGTTGAGGTTTCTACAGAAGGAGGTCAAGTTTATAGGGATAGAAATGAGATAAGTTTAGTCGACCTTTGGTTTATATTATGTCGGCGTAAAGCAGTTATTTTTATTGTTTTTGGTCTGATTTTGTTTTTTGGGATAGTGGCTGCTTTAATGGCTCCAGCCAAATACACCTATACAACATCCATTGAAATAGGTTCCACAATTGACCGGGAGCGAGAACTGATTGATTCTCCTGATGTACTGCTGGCAAAAATAAAGGAGAGTTATATTCCGCTGATTCTGTATGAACACGCAAAATCAAAATCCGATGGTGGAGTTTATCAAATTAGTGTCAGAGCACCCTCAGGCAGCAATATTATTGTCCTGGATAGTCAGGGGCCTGAAGTGTTTTCCAGTATTTACCTGAAGTTGCAATCTGAAATTGTTGATAAAGTTGTGACTGACCACCGTGGCATTGTTAAAGTAGCACGCTTGGGTTTAAATATTGATAGAAAAGCGATTCAGCTTAAACTGTCTGAGCTTCAGGATCAGTCTAAGCTATTTGTTAAAAAGGCTGGACGTCTGGATGAAAGCGCAGCATTGCTAATTAAACAGATGCAGAAAGTTAATCAACTAATTGTATTGGCAGAAAAAAATCGTGCTCAAGCGGTGACTGAGGTCGATGGAACGCTTGGTGCTATGGCTTTGATGGTGTTAGATAATGAGACTCAGAAAAACAGGGTACGCCTTGCTGAATTTGAAGAGCGTTTATATATCACTCTGCCAAATCAACGCGATGTTTTGAAAACTCAACTGGCTGATAACAAAAGAGCACAGTCCAGGCAGCTTCAACTCATTGAAGAGATTGATGTGCGCCTTGCCAATGCTCGAGAAACCAAAGCAATCGTTCCACCTATGCAGTCTATAAAACCTGTTGGCACGAGTAAAAAATTAGTAATTATTTTAAGTGCAATACTGGGTGTTTTAGCCGGAATTTTTTTGGCTTTTTTTGTTGAGTTCGTTTTTAATGTGCGGTCACAACTGCACAATAGCAAAAGAACGGCTCCTTAGATAATAATCAAGGAAAGGTGTGTTTTGAAGTGCACCCGGAATTTTCAGGAGAAGTTTAAATGAATTTGGTTGTTCAACCCGTGATATTGTCTGGTGGATCCGGCACCCGATTATGGCCGCTATCCAGGGAGTATTATCCAAAACAGTTATTGGCATTGACATCAGATCTTACCTTGCTACAAGAGACAGTGGCGCGCCTGCATAAAATAGAAGATTCTCATGAGGTTTCAGCAAAAAGTTTGGGCATTGCAGAGCCAATTGTTGTATGTAATGAAGAGCATCGTTTTCTTGTTGCAGAGCAGCTTCGCCAATTAGGCGGAAGTGCTGCATCAATCATTCTCGAACCTATAGGGCGAAATACTGCGCCCGCTTTAACGTTAGCCGCGTTGGATAACGATTCAAAAGATCAAGATCCTGTTCTGCTGGTGATGCCGGCAGATCATGTGATTCAGGATAAAGCGGCATTTCATCATGCTGTAGAAAAAGGGGCTGAGTTAGCTTCTAAAGGGTATCTTGTGACCTTTGGTATTGTTCCCATCCGTCCGGAAATCGGTTACGGTTATATTAAAAAAGGGGGCGGCGTTAATAAGAGCGGCTCAATGGAAAGTGATGGTTATGAAATCGATTGTTTTGTAGAAAAACCGGATAAAACAACAGCAGAATCCTATATAAATTCTGAACAATATTTGTGGAATAGTGGCATGTTTATGATGCGGGCATCATGCTGGATTGATGCGATTAAAGAGCATCAACCGGATATTCTCGAAGCTTGTCAGAAAGCATATGATCAAGGCTCTCTCGATGGTGATTTTTATCGTGTTGATCGTGCATTGTTTGAGCATTGCCCTGATGACTCAATAGATTATGCTGTGATGGAAAAAATAACAGCAAAAAGTACCCAATCAAAAATACCTTCATGTGTTATTCCGCTTGATGCAGGATGGTCTGATGTGGGGGAGTGGTCTGCAATCTGGGATGTCAGTGCTCGAAATGAGCAAGGTAATGTACTGAAAGGGCAGGTTTATACTCACAATGTAAAAAACAGCCTGATTATTGCTGAAGATCGTTTGGTTTCTGTGGTGGGCATGGAAGATGTTATTGTTATTGAATCTTCTGATGCAGTAATGGTGGTTCATAAATCCTGTGCTCAGGATGTGAAGCAGATTGTCAATCAGATGAAAAAAGAGCAGCGACCAGAACTTAAAAATCATCGGCGTGTACCGCGTCCCTGGGGAACGTATGAGGGGATTGATGTCGGTGAGCGATTTCAAGTGAAGCGAATTGTTGTGAATCCTGGTGAAACACTTTCTCTCCAAAAGCATCACCATCGTGCGGAACACTGGATTGTTGTTAAAGGAACCGCTAATGTGACCTGTGGCGACAAAACATTTCTTTTGACCGAAAACCAGTCAACCTATATACCAATAGGGGAGACCCATCGTCTGGAAAATCCGGGAATTATGCCATTAGAGTTGATTGAAGTGCAATCGGGTGCTTATTTGGGCGAGGATGATATCGTTCGACTTGAAGATGTCTATGGACGAGATCAATAGACAGTATATTTTAGCTATTAGTAGAGACATTGTATGGAAAAGAAAATAAAAAAAGCTGTATTTCCTGTTGCAGGAATGGGTACTCGCTTTTTACCGGCAACAAAAGCCAATCCGAAAGAGATGTTGACTGTTGTTGATAAACCCTTGATTCAGTACGCCGTTGAAGAAGCGATTGAAGCGGGTGTCACTGAACTTATTTTTGTAACAAGTAGTAGTAAGCGTGCGATTGAAGATCATTTTGATAAAAACTATGCATTGGAAAGTGCATTAGAAAAACATAATAAACATGAATTGTTAGAGGTTGTTCAGAATATATTGCCTAAAGGTGTGAGTTGTGTCTATATTCGTCAGCCAGAAGCGCTTGGGCTTGGGCATGCGGTATTGTGTGCAAAATCAGTGGTAGGGAGAAATCCTTTTGCTGTTATTTTGGCGGATGATATGATTGATAGTAATAAACAAGGCACAATGTCTCAAATGGTTGATGTCTATTCAAAGTATGGCAGTAGTGTTTTGGGTGTTGAGCAGGTTGAGCAGTCCGAGACTAATAAATATGGCATTGTAAGCAGCACTCCTTTTGCTCAAAATGTGACCCAATTAAACGGTATTATAGAAAAACCTCATCCAGACGAAGCACCATCGACACTGGCTGTCGTCGGGCGTTACATTTTAACACCTAGAATCTTTCAATTGCTGCAAAATGTGGGTAAAGGTGCGGGTGGTGAAATACAGTTAACGGACGGAATTGCTAAACTGCTTGATGAGGAGCATGTTTTGGCTTATGAGTTTGATGGCGTGCGCCATGATTGCGGAAGTAAACTGGGCTATTTGCAGGCCACTGTTGAGTACGCACGAAAACACCCCACTTTAGGTGCCGACTTTTCCGAGTATTTGAAAACTCTAAAACTCTAGGCCAAGCTTCCAATCTCTCTCCATCATCAATGTTTTTCCGTTACAATGCACGCTTTTACTTAATTTGAGTCGATTATGGGTTACTCAACAATCGAAGCGTGCATTGGGCAAACACCGCTTGTAAAACTACAGCGCTTGCCAGGTAAAACTACCAATACATTATTAGTTAAACTGGAAGGCAACAATCCAGCAGGGTCTGTGAAAGATCGAGCGGCACTCTGTATGATCTCTCACGCAGAGCAGCGAAGGGAAATCCAGTCAGGGGATACGCTGATTGAAGCCACCAGTGGAAATACTGGCATTGCACTGGCGATGGTGGCTGCGATTAAAGGCTATCGTATGTTGCTTGTTATGCCTGAGCATATGAGTGTTGAGCGACGATCAATTATGACGGCTTATGGCGCTGAAATTGTTTTAACGTCACAAGCGGGCGGTATGGAAGAGGCCATTGATACGGCGCGCCGTATGGTTGAGGAAGGTAGAGGCCGTATTCTGGATCAATTTTCAAATCCGGATAATCCCAACGCACATTATGAAGGAACTGCTCCAGAAATCTATCGCGGCACAAATGGAAAAATTACCCACTTTGTGAGTGCGATGGGAACTACAGGAACCATCATGGGGTGCTCTCGTTATTTCAAAGAACAGAACCCTGAAATTCAGATTGTAGGGGTTCAACCCGAAGATGGCGCAAATGTTCCCGGCATTCGACGCTGGCCAGAAGCTTATCTTCCAAAAATCTGTGACTTTTCCCGTGTGGATCGGATATTGGATATTTCTCAGCAAGATTCAGAATTGACAACAAAAGCATTGGCGCGTGAGGAAGGTGTTTTTGCAGGCATTTCGTCGGGTGGTGCGGTCAGTGCAGCATTGCGCCTCTCGAAAGAGGTGAGTGATGCTGTGATTGTCACGATTATATGTGATCGTGGCGATCGCTATTTATCGACCGGTGTATTTGATGGCTAGAAGACGCAGAAGAAAACAGGTTGAAGTTGAGCCACAACATGCCGTGATTGAATCGCTGAATCATGACAGTCGTGGTGTTGCACATGTTGATGGCAAAGCGGTCTTTATTCGTGGCGCGTTACCCGGTGAGGAAGTGATGTTTCGTCCTTCACGCAGCCGAAAGAGCTACAGCGAGGGGGATTGTGTTGAGGTGATCAAAGCTTCTGAGGATCGTATTGAACCTCATTGTGCGCACTTTGAAATTTGTGGTGGTTGCAGCTTGCAACACATGAAACCTGAAGTCCAAATACACGCCAAGCAACAAATCCTTTTGGAAAATTTACAGCATTTGGGAAAAGTACAGCCCGAAACAATACTGCCGCCATTGACAGGGCCGCACTGGGGCTATCGTCGTAAAGCTCGTTTGGGTGCAAAGTACGTTTTCAAAAAAGAGTCCGTATTGATCGGTTTTCGTGAACGTTCCAGCAGTTTTCTCGCAGATATTCAGCGCTGTGAAGTGCTGCACCCTGCGATTGGTGAGCACCTGCTTGGGCTGCGTGAACTTATGATGGGGCTTACTGCGCGTGAGCGCATTCCTCAAATTGAAGTGGCGATCGGTGATGAATCGGTTGCTCTGATTTTCCGCACTCTTGATCCATTGGATGAAGAGGATAAAACTCGTCTGAAAATGTTTGCAGAGGCTAAACAGTTTCAGATCTATCTCCAGCCTAAAGGGCCGGATACCGTCACATTGTTATATCCTTCAACGGCACAATTAAGTTATCGCCTGGCAGAGTTTGATCTGGAATTTCTGTTTAATCCACTGGATTTCACGCAAGTCAATGCAGATATCAATCAAAAAATGATGAGTCTGGCGATTGAAATGCTTGATCCGCAATCGGATGAATGCATTCTCGATCTTTTTTGTGGATTAGGTAACTTTTCATTGCCACTGGCACGTAAAGCAGGTTCTGTAGTTGGGGTTGAAGGTGATGAGGGGTTGGTCGAACGCGCCCGTCAAAATGCAGTGCATAATGGCATCATCAATGCTGAATTTTTTAGTTCCGATCTCTCGGATGACCCTGAGAAGCAGAACTGGTTTGGTGGCGGATTTGATAAATTATTGATTGATCCCGCCCGCGCAGGTGCAGCCGAAGTGATTGCTCAACTGCCAAAGCTTGGGGTTTCCCGTATTGTTTATGTCTCTTGCAATCCTGCGACATTGGCGCGTGATGCCGGAGAAATTGTCAATACACACGGTTATCGTCTGGTGAGTGCGGGTGTGATGGATATGTTTCCGCATACCACGCACGTTGAATCAATCGCGTTGTTTGAAAAAGAATAGATTTAAGGGAGCTATGCAGTGAGTGTCTATGATGTTGACAAACTGATTTCTGAAGCACGTAAATTAGCTGCGGACTATCGTAAAGCTACGGGCAAAAACTTAGGCGGAGTCAGTGGTGAAATTGCACTTAATGATGCGGCTCGATTGCTTGACCTTGAATTGTGTGACTCAAATACGAGTGGTTATGATGCTGTGGGTCGAGGGCGCTTAAAAGGCAAAAAAATTCAGATTAAGGGTCGTGTCATTTTTGATGAAGGAAAGTCAGCGCAGCGCATTGGACAGCTTAAAGTTGATCAAGAGTGGGATAGTGTCGTATTGGTACTCATGAATGAAGATTATGAACCCGTTGAAATTTATGAGCTGGATCGAAAAGAAGCTATGGAGGATCTGGCGGGGTCAGACAGTAAACGTAAAAGCCGTGGAGCCATGTCTGTGGCCAAATTTAAAATCATCGGGCGGCTTGTTTGGGCTGAAGACGAAGGGGTGATTGATGATGAAATTTGGGACAATTCAAAATAATATTTAATCCGACACTCCTATGCAATCCATAACCGAAATTTTGAGCGAAAAAGGGCCGCTCGCAAAAACATTTGAATCCTTTGCACCTCGCAAGCCGCAGCAAGAGATGGCGGAAGCGGTGATGCAGGCGCTGGATGATTATGAGGTGCTGATTTGTGAAGCGGGCACGGGTACTGGAAAAACAATGGCATACCTTGTGCCCGCACTTCTTTCCGGTAATAAAATCATTATTTCAACCGGTACTAAAAATCTTCAAGATCAACTCTATTATCGAGACCTCCCTCAAATCAGGTCTGCTTTAACAGAGCCAGTGAGTATGGCGCTGTTGAAAGGGCGAGCTAATTATTTATGTTTGCATCGCCTGAAAAATAATGAATTAAAAGGGCGCTTTCGTACACCCAAAAACATGGCGCAATTGCAGCAGATTCACAAATGGTCGGGTCGGACGAAGAGTGGAGATATCGCTGAATTTACTGAAGTGCCGGAAGATTCACCGATCTGGTTTGTGGTGACATCGACCACGGAAAATTGTTTAGGTCAGGAGTGTCAGGATTTTAATGATTGCCATCTGATGAAGGCGCGGCGTAAGGCGCAAAAAGCTGAAATTCTGGTGGTGAATCATCACCTCTTTTTTGCGGATATGGCACTGCGTGACGAAGGCTTTGGCGAACTATTGCCCGGAGCTAATGCCGTCATTTTTGACGAAGCGCATCAACTGCCAGAAGTGGCGAGTCATTTTTTTGGAACGTCGCTGAGTGGTCGTCAGTTATTGGAGTTATGCCATGATGCGCGTATTGCACAGATGCAAGATGCGGCGGATATGGAATCACTGTTGCTGGCTGCGGATCGTCTGGAAAAACTGGTACGTGATATGCGTCTGGCGCTGGGGGTGGATTCTCAGCGAGCACCGTGGGTCAATGTTTCAAAACAACCGCTCGTAATCGAGGCTATTAAAGATTTAATTGAAGGTTTTGAGGGGCTGGAATCTCAACTGGAATTGGCTGAAGAGCGCAGCAGTGGTTTGAAGCGTGCATTGCAGCGATGCAAAGAACTTAAAGAGTGTTTTATCAAATTAACGGGAGAAACTCCAGAGCAACACATTCATTGGTTTGAAACATTAAAACACTCTTTTATTTTGCATCTGACCCCGATGAACATCGCCGATATTTTTTCAGCGCAGATGAAAGGGCAAAAACGTGCCTGGGTATTTACTTCGGCAACACTGGCGGTGAATGAAAATTTTGATCATTTTTCAGCGCAGTTGGGGCTGTTTGATGCGCAGATGCATTGCTGGGAGAGTCCGTTTAACTATCAAGAACAAACGTTGCTCTATCTGCCCGCCCGTATGCCTGTGCCTGCTGCTGAAAATTATACACAAGCGGTGGTGGAAGCCGCTCTGCCCGTGCTGGATGCCTGTGGTGGGCGTACCTTTATGCTGTTTACCAGCCATCGCGCCCTTAAGGAAGCCGCCGAGATATTGCAAAAGACGCTAGAATTTCCTTTGTTGGTGCAAGGCACTGCACCACGAAATGAGCTGTTGACGCAGTTTCGTGCTTTGGGAAATGCGGTATTGCTGGGTTCCAGTAGTTTCTGGGAAGGCGTGGATGTGCGCGGCGAGGCGCTCTCTTGTGTCATTATTGATAAGTTGCCGTTTGCATCGCCAGGCGATCCTGTGCTGCAAGCGCGGTTAGAAGCAATGCGTTCGCAAGGAAAAAATCCATTCAGAGATTATCAACTGCCGAATGCGGTGATTGCTTTAAAACAAGGAGCGGGGCGTTTGATTCGTGATGTGAGTGATCGTGGTGTCTTGATGCTTTGTGATCCCAGATTATTGGGGAAAAGTTACGGGAAAATATTTCTGGACAGTTTGCCTCCTATGAAGCGAACACGGGTATTGGAAGAAGTGGTGGAGTTTTATCAGACCAATGATTCTTAATAATTCACGATAAGGCCCAATGTGGAATTTGTCTGTTGGCATGGCGCAAAGCTTGATCCAGCTTTTTATAATCCGGTTCTATTTTTTCAACAAATGCCCAGTACGCTTTTGAGTGATTGAGATGTATGGTGTGACTGAGTTCGTGAATGAAAAGATATTGCACGACGGGTTTAGGTAAAAATAACAAGTTACGATTAATGTTGATATTTTTGCGTGACGAGCAACTGCCCCAGCGTGTTTTTTGTGCACGTACCGTGGCTTTATTGAAAGGTAAGTTGAGCGCTTCGCTAGTTTGATGCAACCAGGGAATAAGTGTTTCTTTTGCGGTCATGTTTAACCACTGTTGAAGCGCCCGTTTTTTATAATTGTCATTATTTGAAAAAATTTCAATACTCTCTGTAGAAGTTAATTTTAGTAAGTTTCTTTTGTTGGGTGCTCGATAGGTAATCTTGAATTTTTGATTAATGGCTTGCAAATAAACAGTGTCTGGAAAAGATAAGTCAGGCAAAGTGCGTTGCTGTTTTTTTAGGCGAACCAAAGTGTCACTGAGCCATTGTTGATGTTCCGCTACAAACGGTTTAACCACTTTTTCATTCATGCCTTTGGGCAGAACCACTTCAACTTTGCCTTGCGATGATACTTTCATTTGCAGGCGTTTGGCGCGTGAGCTGAGGCGAATGGTGTATGGAATGGATGTTTCTTCTGGCTTCATGATACGTTGAATAGGTTATAATCTGCCGCAAATTATAACGATTGAATAAGAGATTGTCTGGTTCATGAGAAGTTTTGAGCGAAAAAATATAAAAGCGATGGAGGGGTATACGCCTGGAGAGCAGCCTGAAGCGCAGTCTGTGATCAAATTAAATACCAATGAAAA
>CAYXVC010000045.1:0-3026 GCA_964468225.1 uncultured Gammaproteobacteria bacterium | reverse complement strand
GAAAAAAATTACAATGCCATTGAGCTAATCAAGCGTTTTGATAATGTCATTATTTTGCGTACTTTGAGTAAAGGTTATTCACTAGCTGGGTTGCGCTTTGGTTATGGTATTGCTTCAACCAATCTGATTGAACCGATGCAAGGTAAAACAAAAGACAGTTACAATATGGATGCCATTTCACAGCAGCTTGGAATTGCATCTTTGCGGGATCAGACGGCTGCAAAACTGACTTGGAAGGCTGTGCGTGATGAGCGATCACGTATGGTACTGGAGTTCAATAGGTTGGGCCTTACTTCATTGCCCAGTCAGGCTAATTTTTTGTTGGTTGAAATTCCGGATGGAGTTGCTGGTGGTGCCGAGGCGCTTTATCAAATATTTAAAAATGAAAAAATACTGGTACGTTTTTTTAATGAGCAGCGCCTTAAAAACAGATTGCGTATCACGGTGGGAACACCCGAAGAAAACGGTGCGTTGTTACGCGTTTTAAAAATAGCAATGAATATTCAGGTATAAGCGTTATGTCAGGAAACACAATCGGGAAGTTGTTTACGGTTACATCGTTTGGTGAAAGTCACGGCCCGGCGATTGGTTGCATCGTGGATGGTTGCCCTCCGGGGTTGGAGCTTTCAGAAACCGATCTGCAAGAAGATTTAGAACGTCGTCGCCCCGGCAAATCACGCCATACAACACAGCGCAGGGAAGAAGATATTGTTCAGATTTTATCCGGTGTGTTTGAAGGCAAAACAACGGGCACGCCGATCGGCTTGTTAATTCAGAATACCGATCAACGTTCTAAAGATTATTCAGACATTATGGATCGCTTTCGCCCAGGACATGCGGACTATACCTATCAACAAAAATATGGTTTTCGTGATTATCGTGGTGGTGGGCGCTCTTCTGCGCGTGAAACGGCGATGCGGGTTGCTGCGGGAGCGATTGCAAAAAAATACCTGAAAGCACAATTAGGTGTGGAGATTCGAGGCTACTTGGCACAATTGGGGCCGATTAAGGCGGATGCGTTTGATTGGAGCGTGATTGAAGAAAATCCTTTTTTCTTTCCTGATGCCCAAAAAGTTGAAGCGTTGGAGCAATATATGGATGACCTGCGCAAAGCGGGGGATTCAGTGGGTGCGCGGGTGAATGTGGTGGCGACAGGTTTAATTCCCGGATTGGGAGAACCTGTTTTTGATCGTCTGGATGCTGATCTTGCACATGCATTGATGGGGATTAATGCCGTCAAAGGCGTTGAAGTCGGCGCAGGTTTTTCCTGTGTCGAGCAAAAAGGCAGCGAGCATCGTGATGAAATGACACCGGATGGCTTTTGCAGTAATGAAGCCGGTGGCGTGTTGGGGGGAATTTCATCAGGTCAGGATATCGTGGCCAGCATTGCACTTAAACCGACTTCAAGCATCCGAATTCCCGGACGAAGCGTTAATCTTCAAGGCGAATCTGTTGAGGTGGTGACAAAGGGGCGACATGATCCATGTGTGGGTATTCGGGCTGTTCCTATTGCTGAGGCCATGATGGCGATTGTGTTAATGGATCATCTCTTGCGTCATCGTGCTCAAAATATCGACGTACATTCAACAACTCCTGTGATACCTGCTTCACTCAAATAACGAAAAATAACAGAACCCATGCTCTACTGGCGCTTGTCAGGTTTTTACCTGTTCTTTTTTGCATCGGTTGGTTTGCTGATGCCCTATTGGTCTGTCTATCTGGACTCGCTGGGTTTTAGTGCGCAGGAGATTGGCGTGCTGATGGCATTGGCAATGGCCACCAAAATTATTTCACCCAATATATGGGGATGGGTTGCAGACAGAACAGGGCGGCGTATTCGTTTGGTGCGATGGGGTTCGCTAGCGGCAGCACTAGGCTTTTGTGGAGTATTTTACGATACAACTTACGGATGGTTGCTCTTCGTGATGATTGTATTCAATTTTTTCTGGAATGCCGTATTACCACAGTTTGAAGCGATTACACTGTCCCATCTGGAGGGCGATTCACATCGCTATGGTCAAATTCGGCTGTGGGGTTCGGTCGGATTTGTCGTCGCTGTTATCCTGATGGGGTGGGCGCTGGATGTCTATGGAATCGCTCTGCTTCCAACAATTTTGGTCATTTTGTTGTTGGGAGTATGGGGCATGAGTTTGCTGGTGCCAGAATGCGAAAAAGAACAGCCCCATGAAAAACCGGAGCCTTTTTTTGGTATTTTATTAAAGCCTGCAGTGCTTGCGCTTTTTGTGGGGTGTTTTCTGATTCAGGCCAGTCACGGGCCGTATTACACATTTTTTACCATCTACCTCACTGATATTGGTTATTCCGGAAAATCAATCGGGCTGCTTTGGGCACTGGGTGTGGTTGCTGAAATCGGGATATTTTTAGTGATGTCCCGGTTGGTCGGCTGGTTGGGGTTGCGCCACTTATTGCTGCTGAGTATGGCTATCACTGCATTGCGTTGGGTGCTGATTGCTTTATACCCTGATCAACTGGCTATTTTGTTATTTGCCCAGTTATTGCACGCAGCAAGTTTTGGTATGTACCATGCTGCGGCCATTCAACTGATCCATCAATATTTTTTTGGTCCAAACCAAGGACGTGGGCAGGCACTGTATAGCAGTTTAGGTTTTGGTGCTGGCAGTGCTTTTGGTAGTTTATACAGTGGTTATATTTGGGCAGCTTACGGCGCAATGTATAGTTACTTCTTTGCCGCGTTTTTAGCATGTGCCGCATTTTTCGTGGCATGGCGCTTTGTTCGATAGTTTCATCTTTAAATTAAAGGATTGACGTGATGCATCTGGATGAGTATCATCGCGTCCTCAATTACGGTTGAAAGAGCTGTTGTTGTGGTTTCGGGGTATAGCGCAGTCTGGTAGCGCGCCTGCTTTGGGAGCAGGATGTCGGGAGTTCGAATCTCTCTACCCCGACCAATAATTAAGGTAATATGCCTTGTGTAGGTTGTTCATGCGCCCGTAGCTCATCTGGATAGAGCATCGGCCTTCTAAGCCGAGGGTAGCAGGTTCGAG
>CAYXVC010000044.1:0-16890 GCA_964468225.1 uncultured Gammaproteobacteria bacterium | reverse complement strand
ACCCCGGGAACATTGGAGTTTAGTCGTGCTGACTATTCAGTGAAAGAAGATGAAGGGGAAGCGATCATTACGGTACGCCGTGTCGGTGGTAGTGATGGCGAAGTCAGTGTGAGTTATAAGACCAGTGGAGATACAGCAACGGTTGGCAGTGACTATACCGAGACATCAGGAACCTTGAGCTGGAAGCCGGGTGACTTTTCGGATAAAAACTTCACAGTTCCGGTGATACTCGACGAACAGAGTGAAGGCATTGAGCGTGTGAACTTAATGCTTACTCCTTCTGGTGAAGGAGTAAAAGTGGGGGCGCTATCAGCAGCCACGCTCAATATTGCAGACAGCACTTTATTGACCCCGGGAACGGTGCAGTTCACTAAAACGTTATTAACAGCAACGGAGAAAGGGGGGGAAGTTATTATTGCAGTGAGTCGAACAGATGGTAGTGATGGCTTTGTTTCAGTCCGTTGGAATAGTCAGGACGACAGCGCTATAGCGGGCGATGATTATAGTGCCAGTAGCGGTACGCTCGACTGGGCTGACGGAGATATGAGCGATAAAATTTTTGGAATAACAATACATGCAGATGATATGGATGAGGCGCAGGAAAGTTTCACTATCCGTCTTTCTGATGCAACGGGTGGTGTGATATTGGGCCAAACTAATAGTTTGACCATTCAAATTGAAAGCGATACCGCTGAGCCAACACCTGGTACGCTTCAGTTTTCTCAAAGTTTAACTTTAGTGAGCGAAGAGGCAGGTATAGCCACCATTACGGTGCAACGTGTCGATGGCAGTGCTGGTGCTGTTTCTGTGCAATATGAGAGTCGTGATGATGGCGCGACTGCTGATAGTGATTATAAAGCAGTGTCGGGTCGTCTTGCCTGGGCCGACGGGGAGGCTGGGGGTAAGACCTTTACTATTGAAATAAGGGATGATTCGATGGTAGAGGAGAGTGAATACGTAGCACTTTCTTTGAGTCAGCCCGAAGGGGGAGCCAGACTCGGTCAGCTGAGCACTGCAAAGCTGGAAATTATTAATAGCAGTTCCGTGAGTGAATTTGGAATCTTGCAGTTCAAAAATGATACTTTCTGGGCGCGGGAAGAGAGCGGTGAAGCAACGATCACAGTCAGCCGTCGTGGTGGAAGCGATGGAGAAGTCTCCGTAAGCGTCGAAATTACAGATGGTGGCACGGCTAAGGCAGGAGAAGATTACCAACTCGAAGACGATGTTTTGACGTGGGGTGATGGAGATATGAGTGATAAAATTCTAAAAATATCACTGCAACAGGACGAAGTTAAAGAGGGTAATGAAAGCGTCGACTTTCGTCTTGTCGATGCTACGGGAGGTGCAACAATTATGGCTGAAAACAGTACGGCTCAATTACGGATTGTTGAGGAGAGTTCGGGCTTTTCCGAGGAAACTGAATTAAGTGAAGAGCAGCAAGAGCTTGTTGAAGTGATTGATGATTCATGTGTTGCTATTGATGAGGAGCTAAAAAAAGATGGTGCCGAGCCGCAAAATCAGGAGAAACTGGAGCTTTGTGTGGCTTTAACCGAGTCTACGACCGAAGAGTTGCCAGTGGCACTCAGGCAACTCTCTCCCGAAAAAGTGGTTGCCCAGTCAAAGAGTGCAGTTGAAGCGCTGAATGTTCAGAATAATAATATCAGCTCCCGTATATCGGCATTACGTCAGGGTTCCTGGGGCATGAGTATTAATCAGTTGAATCTAAGCGTGGATGGTCAGCAGTTGTCTGGGGCACTTTTCAGCAGTTTATTACCTTATGGACAAGGTGGTGGAGCCAGTGCTGATGAGTTCAGCAAGCTTGGGGTTTTTATCAATGGCAGTGTCGCATTTGGTGATGGTAAGGGTAGTGAACAACAGCCAGGGTATGACTTTAATACCAAGGGAGTGACCTTTGGTGTGGACTACCGTTTCAGGAGTGATTTAGTAATGGGTGTTGCTATGGGGTTGACTGATACTCGTGCAGAGATTGATGGTAACAGTGGTGATATGGATGTGAATGCCAACAATCTTTCATTTTATGGCTCCTATTATCAGAGCAGCCAGTTCTATCTGGATGGAATTGTCAGCCTTGGCCGAAGCCGTTTAAACAGCATGAGAAAAATCGAATTTTCAACGATTAATGAGGTAGCAGAAGGAAAGACTAAAGGCAACGATTACTCATTGGGAATCAGCAGTGGTTATGATTTTTCCCGTGACGCTTTCTCTTTTGGCCCTTACGGCAGCTTTAACTATATTAAAGCCAATATAAGTGGTTATGATGAACGTTCGCCGGATGGTTCACCCTCTGCGATATTATTAGCGATTGGTGGCCAGGAAATTACTTCGGTAAACAGTGCGTTAGGTGCTCAGTTTTCCTATGCGATGAGCACACGAAACGGGGTGTTTGTTCCTAAATTAAGTCTGGATTGGGAGCGTGAATACAAGGACGACCGTCGCCTTATTACTGCCCGTTTTCTGGACGATACATTGGGACAGGGGTTTTCAGTGATGACAGATGAACCTGACCGAAGTTATTTTAATCTGAATGCAGGTTTTTCTGCTCTGTTTGCACAAGGGCGCTCTGGCTTTCTTAATTACGGCCAAGTGCTCGGCAGAGATAAGCTTAAAAGTTATTCCCTCTCTGGTGGAGTGCGGCTTGAATTTTGATTTTGCTTATTTAATACAAACAGACCGTATTTGTACCATATCAGTAAAGCCTTGCATGACCTTTTCGATGCCATCCTGTTTAAGGGTGCGCATTCCTGATGCAAGAGCGGCTTGCAGTATGACTTGAACGCGAGAGCGTTCAAGAATGAGCCGCTTGATTTCATCGGAGGCTTCCAAAAATTCATGAAGTGCGAGCCGTCCGCTGTATCCTGTGTTATTACACTTTTCACAACCTGCGGGCTTGTAGATGATTATTTCATCTTCATCGTTGGCATATGTTTCATGCCACTCCTTTAAAGTTTCAGCATAAATTTCTTCGGCATTCGTATCCGCTGTAATAAGTTCATCACAATATTCATGAGCGAGCCCCATTAATTCATGGTCGCTGCATACATACTCTTCCCGACAGTAATTACAAAGTGTTTTTGCCAAACGCTGGGCAACAATTCCGAGCAGAGCATCTGAAAAGTTAAATGGATCCATGCCCATATCCAGTAATCGAATGATACTTTCAGGTGCACTATTTGTATGCAAGGTTGAGAAAACCAGATGACCTGTTAAAGAAGCTTCGATACCGGTACTTGCGGTCTCTTCGTCGCGCATTTCACCGACCATAATAATATCAGGGTCTGCACGTAGAAATGCACGCATTGCAGCGGCAAATGTGAAGTCGATTTTGGGTTGTACTTGTACCTGGCGCAGCCCTTTCTGGGTGATCTCTACGGGATCTTCGGCAGTCCATATTTTGCGTTCTACGGTATTTAGGTGAGAGAGCAAGGCATGCAGTGTAGTGGTTTTACCTGAGCCAGTCGGGCCGCAAACAAGAAACATTCCGTAAGGTTTTTCGATGTTGGCAATAATTCCTTTTTTGTTGCGTTCACTCAGGCCCAGTTTATCGACAGCAACAGCTCCCCCTTTTGCCAGTATTCTAAGAACAACATCTTCTACACCACCGGCCGTTGGCAGAGTAGCCACACGCAGTTCAATATCCAGAGGGCCATATTTTTTAAAGTTTATTTTTCCATCCTGCGGCTTTCGTCTCTCGGAAATATCAAGGTTAGACATGATTTTCAACCTTGAAATGAGTGCCTGGCGGTATTGAGAGGGTAGCTCCATATATGAGGTCAGTGAGCCATCACGACGAAACCGGATGATTGTTTTTGTGTTCCCTGGATAGGGTTCTATGTGAATGTCAGATGCACCTTGTTGGTAGGCATCAATCACTATTTTATTCATTAGCTTGACAACGATATTATCCGCAAGGTCAGATTCCATTTCAGGATTTTCGAGATCATCATCGTCATCGTCATCATCTAAAATGAGGTCTTCAGTCAAGGCATCATTAAAATCGCTGCCCAGCCCTTGAGTGTCATAGTAATGGTTGACCGCCCAATCAATGTCAGTGGCCGTTGACATGACGCTTTCTACCAACATATTGGTGTGGAAGCTTAGCGAATCAATGGCGGATGTTTTGAAGTTAATAGGGTTTTCAAGTGCAATAATAAGTTTGCCTTTGAAAATTGCGAGAGGGATGACGCTGTAGCGTTTAATAAGTTTTTTAGGAATAAGGTTAATAACCTTGGGATTAATTTCGTATTTTCTGAGATTAACAAAAGGGATGCCCAGTTTTTTTGCAAGCGCTGTTTGAACAACTTCCTGGGTCAGTATGCCTTTTTCAACCAGCAGCTCTCCCAGAGGCATACCACTGCTATCACTTTTTTGAAATTCAAGAATTTCTTCAAGTTGCTCTTCAGTAATGAGCTCTTCGTTGATTAATACCTCGCCAAGCCTTAAGTTGGGTTGTGAGTTTTGATGTTTGAGTGCGTATTCCAGCTCTATTGACGAAGTCACTTCATCGACGGGCTGTTGATCTTCGTTTTCCTGATTATTGCAATCTTCTTGCATTTGATTTTGTTCGGGATTGGAGTAGATGGTTTTTTCATCCATCTCACAGCTCATCAGCGCTTCAAAAGGGGCGAAAATATGACGGTATTGGTTGGCCCCTTCGCTTTGCAGTATGAGCAACCCGTGTTGGCACTCAATGACTCTAATAGCGCTGCCTTGCAATTTTATATTATCAAAAAAATTCAGATGAAATTTCTTTTTATCGGAAACGGTATCGGCTGAAGTATGAGGGTCTGTTTGATCATTGACGGTTTGGTGAAATCGTCGCGAGTATTGTATGACCCGGACATCTTCCAGGGAAATTCTTTGCGGAGTCTGGCTCTCTCGGCTGGCAACTAAAATGGTACCCGTTCTGGTATCCATGGACTCAAAAAGCCCCATTGTTTTTTTGCCATCCAGAAGATGAATAATAGCAGCTTCACCATTGAGAATACTAAGGTCATCGTATTCTGAATCAACACAGGGTTGTACAGGAGGTTCAGCGATTGTAGTATCCATCCGTGGTTCTCTTTAAGTTATTTCAGGTGCTATCAATCCGATGTATCGACCCTGAAATAACCAGGCTTTAACCTAATCTATACTGGTTTACCGCGTTCGTTTCATTAGAATGATGGCTATAATAAAAAATAGTAACGTGGGCAGTAGTGCACTGAGAACGGGAGGGAAGTGATAAATCAGACCCGTGTAGCTGAATATTTGGCCAAATAGATGAAAACCCAAACCAAGAAGCGCACCAAAAAGGATACGTTGGCCGATACTGACGGCACGCAATGAGGCAAAAACAAATGGAATGGAAAGGAGTAGCATCACACCTGTATTAAGTGGCGCTGCTATTTTCTTCCACAGAGCTAGTTGGTAGCGTCCAGCATCCAATCCATTCTTTTTCAGGTAATTCACATAGTTATAAATTCCTGCTGCGGAGAGAGTTTCCGGGTTTACGGCCACGGTGCTTAATAGCAGCGGGCTAAGCAGTGATTGCCATTCAGTCTGCTCTTTTTTTTGAGCAATCACTCCATGCTCAGTTAATGTACTTACCTTGATATCTTTTAATAACCACTCCTGGTTTATGTAACTTGCACTTTTAGCTTGGGTGATTGTTTGTAGTTGCTGTTGGTCGTTAAATTTATAGATATGAATGCCGTTTAAGTCCCCATCTGGGAAAACATCGTTGATTTTTATAAAAGTTTCTCCATCTTTAGCCCAGAAGTTGCTGGCATATTTCGTAGTAATACGCTCTCCTAGCGCTGTGGAGCGCATATTCATGGCGTAACGTTCGCCCAGAGGTGCGATGAATTCACCAATTGTTGTGGCTATAACCATTAACAGCAGGCCCACTTTAAGCACAGAAAATACAATTTTTTTAATCGACACTCCAGCGGCCCGAATGATGATAAGTTCGCTATTATTGGCCATACCACCTAAGCCGATAACACTGCCTAAAAGTGTCGCCATCGGGAAAAGTATATAAGCAATTCCGGGGAGTGACATAAGGATAAACAGTCCTGCTTGCTGAATCTCATAGCTGCCTTTGCCAATATATTCCAGTTCCCGCATAAAACCGATTAAACCGAAAAGAGAAAGCAGTACCATTAATACAATGGCAACATTGAGTGCCACGGCTTTGCCAATATAAATATCCAGTATTTTCATGTGAGTGGACGTTTGAAGCTGATTTTCAAAAAGTTTGGCCTTTGTTGTTTGATAAACAAAATAGCGATAAAAAGCAGAACAACACCATGCACCCACCATAAGCCAATCCAGACAGGCACATCACCTTTTTCAAGCCAGCTTTTTGCAATGACCAGCAGGTTGCTGTAGGCAATAAACAACAGAATACCCAGAATGAGCTTTGAATATTTTCCCTGACGTGGTGTCGTTTTGCTCAGAGGAATGGCCAGCATTGCGAGCAACAACACCGACAAAGGAATAGAAATACGCCATTGCAATTCAGCGATGGCATGTAAATCATTAATGGCTAAAAGTTCAGAGGGAGTTTTGGTGGAGTAGCTTTTTGTGGATGGAGGGTCATTTTTTTTATGAATACGTATACCGTGTTCCTGAAACTCTGTGATTTTAAAATCAACAGCACCGGGCGTACCTTCATAACGATAGCCTTTTTCCAGTACCAAAAATTGGTCACCACTCTTTTCTAAAGTACGCTCCGTGGCTGATTTGGCTACCAATATCTGTGAGCGATCTTCATGAATGCCTTCTACAAAAATACTTTCCAGTTGATCAATGTTGGAGTTAGTACTTTCAACATAAAGAGTCCAGCCAGATAGTTCCTTGAATTGGCCTGGAATAATCGCTCTGAGCTGGGCGGATGTATCGCTTCTGTTTTTTAATTGCGAAATACCGCGTTCTGACCATGGTGCAATATAAAAAGAGAATGTTGCAGTGAGCAGTGCAACAAGAAGTGCAAACCAAAAAACAGCTTTTGCTATTTTTATCGTGCCGATACCACAGGCTTCGAGCGCTGCCATTTCGTTATCCTGATAGAGGCGGCCTAATGCGAGCAGAACAGACAGGTAAAGTGAGACGGGCAAAAGTACTTCGATCATGTCTGCCACATAAAAAGCTAAAAGTTGCATGACAACATCACTCGGCAATAGACCGGCAGCGGCCTTGGACAGTGAGCGCACGAGGCCGTCACTGATAAAAAACAGTAGTAAGATAGAGGTCACTGCCATCAGAGTGAGGAGTAATTCTTTAATGATGTATCTATTGAGTATCAACGTTTTGATTCGTAAATTATTTATTGTTTTTCGAAAAAAAGATTAAAAGTGTCGCAATAGAGACTGAAATTTCAAGCACATATGGGTACACTGCATTGTATAAAAAACTATTTTAACAGTATTGCGACAAATCAGGGTTCAAATGATGGAATTTTCGATAAAAAGTGGTCATCCCGAAAAGCAGCGCACAGCATGTGTTGTGGTTGGTATTTTTGAACCGCGCCGTATGTGTGCGTCTGCTGAGCAGATTGATAAAGTATCGGGTGGTTTTCTTTCCAGCATTATTCGTCGGGGTGATCTTGAAGGTAAGTTTGGTCATACCTTACTGCTGCATAATGTGCCCAACACCTTATGTGAACGGGTTTTACTTGTTGGGTGCGGCCGTGAACGTGATTTTAATGATGCGGTATATCGCAAGCTGATTGCAAAAACAACGGTGGTACTGAATGAAATTGGTGCAATGGAAGTGACCAATTATTTGACAGATCTCAATGTGAAGGGGCGTGATACCCACTGGAAAATTCGTCAGGCAGTTGAAGCTGCCTGGGGAGCGCTGTACCGTTTTGATTACTTGAAAAGTGAGAAAAAAACAGATCGTCGCCCACTGCGAAAATTGATTCTTTCTGTGCCCAGCCGTCGTGACTTGACGCATTCTGAACAAGCAGTGAAAGAAGGCCTTGCCATTGCTCAAGGTATTGATTTAGCCAAGGATCTGGGCAATTTTCCAGGGAATATTTGTACACCGGCGTATTTGGCAGAGCAAGCACTCAAATTGGCTGAAACGCACCCATCCATTCAGGCCGAAATATTAGGGCAGGAGCAGATGGAAGAGCTCAAAATGGGCTCGTTACTGTCTGTTTCAAAAGGTTCTGTTTTACCCCCTAAACTTATAATAATGAACTATCGTGGTGGTAAAAAGGGCGATGCACCTGTCGTATTGGTGGGCAAAGGGGTGACTTTTGATTCAGGGGGTGTTTCGATCAAACCTTCTGCGGCAATGGATGAAATGAAATACGACATGTGCGGCGCCGCCAGTGTGTTAGGTGTGTTATCTGCGGTAGCTAAAATTGGCTTGCCCTTGAATGTTGTAGGAGTTGTGCCTGCGGTTGAAAATATGCCGAGTGGCCACGCCACCAGACCCGGCGATATTGTCACCAGTATGTCGGGAACCACGATTGAGATTCTCAATACTGATGCGGAGGGGCGTTTGATTCTGTGTGATGCATTGACATACTGTGAACGCTTTAACCCTTCGGTAGTGATCGATATTGCAACTTTAACGGGTGCTTGTGTCGTCTCTCTGGGACACCATACCAGTGGACTTCTAGGTAATCATAACCCTTTGATTAATGACCTGCTGAATGCAGGAAAAACTTCGGGAGATCGCGCGTGGGAGCTGCCGATGGGCGAAGAGTACCAAGAACAGCTTAAAAGCCCATTTGCTGATATTGCCAATATTGGCGGGCGTTATGCAGGAACTATTACAGCAGCCTGTTTTTTATCTCGCTTTACCAAAAAATACCATTGGGCACACTTGGATATTGCAGGAACTGCCTGGATAAGTGGTGAGAAAAAAGGGGCGACAGGCCGTCCGGTGCCGATGTTGATGCAATATTTAATTGATTTATGTGATGAGAATTAAAATTCGGCTATTGACATTGATGAACAGTAGGTTCACATTATTCGTTCTGAAACTTAATTAAGCTTTTACGATGAACAAACACACTTTTAAAAACTACATTGTGACTATTCGAGCATGGCGTGTCGTTATGCTGCGAAAAAGTATCGCTGTGTGTTTGGAGAAAATGAAAGTGTCGTAAAAACTTAGTATTACAAAATCATTTTTAAAAAGCCGCAGATGCTACCCCATCCGCGGCTTTTTTTTTGCCATTTAAAATTGAAATAGAGGAGATAAAAATGTCTGTGCCAGCCGCTTACTTCGGCGTTGTTCTTATTTGGTCAACAACGCCGTTGGCAATTCAATGGAGCAGCCTTGAAGTGGGTTACCTCTTTGGGGTCTCTGCACGCATGATGATTTCATTAGTGCTTTGCCTAGCCATTATTGCGGTGTGGCGTGTGCGTTTTCCATGGCATCTGGCGGCACGGCAGGTTTATTTGTTATCAAGTGTGGGTACGTTTGGTGCCATGATTTGTGTTTATTGGGGTGCGCAGTTTATTTCATCAGGATTAGTGGCCGTTATTTATGGAGCGATGCCTATCGTGACTGCCGTTATTTCAGCACTGCTCTTAAAAGAAGATGTGTGGCGTGTTGGAAAAATAACGGGCATGGTAATTGGAATGCTGGGATTAATTGTCGTCTTTGATCCACGTATGCCGAGTAATCCTGATGCCTGGAAAGGTGTGTTGGCTGTATTTGCATCCACTATTTTACACGGTTTGAGTATGGTTCTTATTAAACGTGCTCATGTCGATATTCCGCCATTGAGTGTTGTCGCAGGTGGTTTGATGGTTGCTGTTCCGTTGTATTTGCTGACAGCGATTGCAACAGGTGTCAGCTGGCCGTCGGAAATACCGGAGCGTGCGATCGGCTCTATTCTTTATTTAGGGGTAATCGGTTCAGTGTTCGGGTTTGTCTTGTTTTATTATCTGTTGAAACATTTGAGTACGCCAAGTATTTCAATGATTACTTTAATCACACCTGTTCTTGCCTTGGTGCTGGGTGCTTTGGTGAATAATGAAGTGATTAATTTGACTATCATGTCCGGTACCGTATTAATTTTATTGGGATTGGTAGTGCACCAATGGGGAGATGTTTTTTTTAGGTGTTATATTCAGAAGTTTTAAGCAATACTAATTTTATGGATAATCCTTATTAAATATGGAACATATTAGCGATTTGCTTTATATTACGCGACCTGAATGCTGTTTAAGTTTGATTGATTACAATGTACTATTATATATATAAAATTATCTACTGTATTTACTAAGGTGTTTAATCCTTGAAAAACGAACAATCTCAACAAAATCACGACCTGATGCATTATGTAGGCATGCTCTTTCGTCAAAAGGCATGGTTATTCGGAGTGATGCTACTGACCATGTTGCTCGGAAGTCTATTGATATATTTAATTCCAAAAGTATATTCTGCTCAGTCTAGTATTTTAATTGAACAGGAAACACTTTATATTTCAGGTGAGGATCGCAATAATGAACAAGGCTTGACTCATCGAGTACAAGCTATTTTTAAAACAATTTTGACAAATGACAGTATTGAAAGCATTTTAAAAAAATTCAACCTTATTGACGATAATGCATCAAAAATAGAGTTGCATGAAGCATTCAATAGTTTCAGGAAATCAGTCAATTTGAATTTTGAAAATGCTATGGTAGTTAACCCTTACACAGGCAGAGAAGGGATGGCATCACTTGGTTTTTTAGTTCGGTATGAAGGCAACTCACCAGAGTTAACATACGAAATTACTAATGAACTCACAAATTTACTGTTTTCAGCGAATAAAGGCAAAATTAGTAACAAGCAAGCAAGTCAACTCCAGTTTCTTGTGGAATCAAAAAAAGTTGCTTTGTCGGAAGTTATGCAGGTTGAAAGTAAATTGGCTGAATACAAGGAAGCTAACAGCTCGTTACTCCCAGAAATTCAGACTATCATCATTCAGCGGATGGATGACCTTAAATCAGAACTCAAAGAGGTAGAAAGCCAAATAGAGCAGCTTAGGCATAAAGAAGATGAGATTTTAGCAACCATTGCAACAACGCGGGAAGATGAAGGGCTTTATTCTTCCGATGGCACACGAATCACAGGAAACGTTGAAAAGCTTATCATTCTTGAACTAGAATTCGAAGAGTTATCGTCCAAATATACTTCAAACCATCCCAGCATGATCGCAATGGAAGAAGATATTGCTACGTTGAAAAAGCGTATTAAAAGTGCAGAAAAAAAACAAAGCTCAGGTCTTGGCCGTCCCGTAAACCCTGTTTTGGAATTGTTGCGCACAAGGCTGAGTAGTACAAAGAAAGAGGTAGAGTATAAATTTACAAGAATCGCAAGAATTAATGAAGAAATTAAAAGTTCTTACCGCCAATTAAAGAAAATGCCAAGTGTTGGAAAGGAGCTGCAGCTTTTGGAGTTAGAGCAACAAGGTATGGTTAAAAAGTATGAAGAAATTGAGGCAAAGCTAGTGCAGGCAAATTTATCTGCTGACATGAACGATGCAAACCTTCTTGATAATTTTATTTTGCTTGAACCTCCTCAGTACCCCTTGAAGCCTATAAAACCCAGAAAAAAAATACTTTTGGCCGTTTTATTCATTCTTTCAGTTTCCTTAGGGATACTGGTTGCGCTGTTAAAAGAGATATTTAACAATAAAATAAGCAGCAGAGAAGGTCTGGCTAAATATGTAGACGCATCTGTTTATATGATACCCATGATGAAACCAAAAACTCGGTTCAAAAAAGCCTAAGCCCTTACAAGATAGCTATGACTAACCTAAAAAAAATATCAGACAGAATCAATGTTCAATCTGGACCTACTGGCAACAGCCTAATCATAGGTGAAACCAGAGATATTGAGCTTGTTTCTACAAAAAGTTTTGCAGTTAACAACGATTTCTTAAAAGAAAATAATATCTATATTGACTCTGTTAATAGCAAAGAAGATGCAATTATCTCCGCATATAAGGAATTAAGAACCAGAGTAATGGCAAAACTTGATCATTTAAGTGCGCGCACATTGATGATCACAAGCCCTGTAAAAGGGAATGGTAAAACCACTGTGGCTTTAAATCTTGCTATCAATATTGCCAGACTGGGAGGGCGAACTGCATTGCTGGTGGATATGGATCTGCGTTGTCCAAACCTTCATTACGTCCTTGGATATACACCGGAATATGGTGTTGTGGATGTTTCCAGAGGTAAGACGACTATAGAAGGTGCTTTAATAACCCCCGGTGTTGAACGTCTATCAATATTATGTGGCGATAAAAGATATAACAACTCATCAGAAATCATTGCTTCCGGTGGCATGCAATCGCTATTCAGCGAGATTCGTAATCGCTATAAAGAGAGAGTTATTATCTTCGATGCGCCTCCTCTTCTGGGCTGTGATGACAGCACAGTACTTGCCTCTATGGTTGATGCCTGCCTGGTCGTAGTAGAAGAGAACAAGACAACATACTCGGAGCTAGATATGGCAATGGAAAAGCTCGGGGATATCCATCTTGCTGGTTATGTGTTGAATAAGTCAAAAGGGAAGCATTTTGAAAATTATTACTACTAATCTGGATGTTCAGGAATAACTCCGTCATTCAATCAGCTCCGGATTATGGAAAAGAGCCGTTTTTCAATAAAATTATAGCATTATCTTTTCTAACACTGATCTTAACAACTGCAACAGAGGTTTTTTCACGCTTTGGTCTTTCTACGATATTCTGGATAGTGATTTATGGTGGCTCTGCCGTCTATATACTATTAGATCAAAAGCAATTTTTAAAGGCGATCGCACATTCCTGGCCAGTGCTTTTGCTTCCATTCTATACATTACTCTCTGTTTTTTGGAGTGCAGTGCCAATGTGGAGCTTAACTGCTTCAATTCAACTAACCATTACGACGTTCATTGCCATCTGGGTCGGAAGTCGATTTTCTGCTATGGATGTGTTCAATGGTTTACTGTTGGCAACTGCTTTTGGGGTATTAATTTCAATATTGAATGACTACTTGCATTTTGTCGAAATACCACCTCCAATTGTTGACTATGGTGGTGAAATAGCTAACACAGGAGTTTTTAGACAAAAAAATGTTTATGGGAAAGCTATTGGATTGCTGACTCTGGCCTTGATCATCGTTGGTATCAAATACCAAAAACTACCAATCGCAATTATCTTTAGTTTATTGTTATGGATTCCTCTATCAAGTACGCTGTCTATTGGCTCCATTTTTATCTATTTGGCAACAATGATGTTGCCCATATTATGGTGGCTAAGTAGTCAGACAAAAAAACAATTTATTCTATTTACCTCTCTCCTGGTTTTCTTTTTAATTAGCACCTTTCTCGTCATTATTCTTGACATCGCTCTGGTGGATAATGTGCTTCAAAGCATGGGTAAAGACTCCACATTAACAGGCAGAACCTTGTTGTGGTCAATAGGGGTGGATATATTTGAGAAGTATCCGCTTACAGGTGTGGGTTATCAGGCTTTTTGGCAGCCAGGTGCATTTGAACAAGTGCCAGTGATACATGCAATGTTTGGCGGGCAGGAACTCACTGGTTTTCATAACGCATTCATCGAAGTGATGGCAGGGATAGGGATTTTTGGTCTTTTTATTTTTGTGTATCTGCTTTTGGTAACACTGTTCAGAAGCATGGTCTGGTATCAAAAACAGCGTTCAGTAGAAAGCTTTGGCGTGGTATTTTTTGTGCTGTCTTCTGTTGTAGCTGCTACGTTTGATGGAATACTGTTTCGACAACACGAAATTTTTTATATTTTGATGGCGGTTTTTTATGTTATGTCCAGAGAGAAAGTCACCACTGCACGACTTAAAACTCAGTAAAAATTCTTGAAAAACTTTTTGTATAAGCTTGATCTTCCAGATTTGACATAATATCTTCTTATGATTTAAAGTGCCCTCCAGTTTCTAGGTGCATTCCCAAGGAACGATCACGAAATAACTCATACATTGTATAAGTTACTCCGTGTTCGCTCCTGAGTTAAACGGGAAATTGGTGCGCGTTTCGATGCAATTCCAATACTGCCCCCGCAACGGTGATTGATGTCAAGCTGTGTTTGGTTCATTCCAGCCACTGTGTTTTTTAACACGGGAAGGCGACACAGCAGAACGAATCTGTTCGCATCATTAGTCCGTATACCGGCCTGAAAACATTGAACTGTGAGATAGCGTGGGGCTATTGAGAGTCGATGGGTCAGGCGTACGGGTTTGCTACTTTGTTGCGTTTTTCCATCCTTCCTTTTTCCATCCCTTCTTCTATCTTCACGGCTGATTTGAACATTTCAATTCATGTTCCGGAGAAGAGAAAAAATGATTCATACGAGTAAAACCAGACACGGAATCAGTGCTGTGTTGTTAGCATCGCTGGCACTGCCTGCTTTTGCACAGGAAGACGATGCACTGCTTCAACGTATCGGCGAGTTAGAAAAGCGAGTGATTGAACTGGAGACCACCACAGTGCTTTCTGATCCTGAAACCAGCGTCAAACGCATTGAGGTTTTTGTTGATGAAAATGGCATGGAGCACGACACACAAGTGCCCGGCAGCCAAAAAATTGTGACTTATCAGCGCGAACGTTTCTACCGCCGTCAAACCATCAATGAGAAAATTGAAGAAGCACTGGACGATGCTGAAAGCCGCAGCGTGCAATTAGGTGTGGATGCCGCCATTGTGTTGCAAAATGTACAGCAGCGCAGCGGTGCAAAAACTCCGGCAGATGGCAGCACTTATCAACTCGCTTCTACCGACATCTATTTCACAGCAGGAATTGCTCAAAACACGCTATTTTTTGCCGATATTGTCAGTCTCAGCGGTACCCCTCAAGATGCAGATGAAGAAGAGGTAGCCCAAACCAATGGTTACGGCGCACGACTGGTTCAACAGAATGACCTGAGTCTACGCGAAGCATGGTTGATGACTGAACTGTGGAATCAGAAACTCGCTCTGACAATCGGTCGGGTCGATCTGACCAATTACTTCGATGGCAATACCGCCGCCAATGACGAAACCACCCAGTTCCTCAGTGATGCGCTGATCAACAACCCGGCACTGGGGCTGTCGGAAAACGGTGCAGGTATGGCACTGGTTTATGATCCTAAGGGCATGTTTTCCATCAAGGCAGGTTATCAACAAAGTACTGATGCTGCGACCAATCTTTCCGACTCTCTCTATCAGCTACTGGAAATCGGCTACCGCGCCAACCCTCTGCGCATGGGCGAAGGAAACTACCGCGTCTGGTATCGTAAAGATAACAGCACCGCTAGTAACCTCAGCGCTTACGGCATCAGCTTTGACCAGAAATTTAATGCCAACAGCACGATTTTCACACGCTACGGAGCCAACGAAATTGAAGGCCATTCCGGGAAAGATATTCACTACAGCGCAGGTATTCAATTCAGTAATGGAATGGGTTTTAATCCTGAAGATGCCTGGGGCATCGGTGTCGCCGCTTCCGATCTGGCGAACAAAGACAAAGAGCAACTGTTTGAGGGCTATTACAATCTTCGCATGACCGAAAAACTCCAGCTCTCTTTTCATATTGCGTATCTAGCAGAAAACCCCACGGACGCTGAAACCATCAGTTATATCGTGCCGGGCACGCGTTTACAGGCCAGTTTCTAACCACAGGATTGAATTAAAATGAAAATCATAAAAAACTTGTTCTTCTGTTTAGCGCTCTTATTCAGTGGTTTTGCACTCGCCAGCCAGACTGAAAAAGAGATTAAAATCAGCGATCCATCCAAAGTGGTAGTGATCGTCAATCGTGATTCCAACGACATTGCCTTCATGGATATCGAGACCAACAAACTCATTGGCAGTGTATTTCTAGGCAAAAATGTTAATCCCCACATGGCCATGATGTCGCGTGACGGACGTTGGGTCGTCACGGGTGGAACACGCGCCAACAAGGCATACATCATTGATGTTGCCACCTTGACTTTGGTGAAAGAGATCCCTGTTGATTTTGCCCCCGAACATCTCGCATTTTCACCCGATGGGCGTTATTACTATCAAGGCAATCCCGATGGTGATTCTGTTTCAGTCATCGACATGGCTTCACTGACCGAAATCAAACGCATCCATGGCTTTGCCGAACCACTGAATATCACTTTCACACCCGATGGCACGAAAGCCTATGTTGGCAACTATGGTGCGCACTGGGTGGGCGTAATTGATGTGACACGGCACGAACTTCTGAAAAAAATCCATGTCGGTAGCACGCCAAAAATTGCCGCGCTTGATCCTGAGCGCTATTTGGGTGAAATTAAAGGCATTTCCCACGTTGCTATGGCAAACGATGGGCGCTATCTTTATGCTGCCGATGGTGATTTGGGCATCGTCAGTGTGATTGATTCCCGTGAAGATAAAGTCATCAAAGTAATTCGTGTGGGCGCAGACCCTTGGCGTGCGTACATGAGTCACGACGGTCGCTATGCCGTGGTTGCCAATAATGGCGACGAGACGGTTTCGTTTATCGATACTGAAAAAAATGAAGTGGTTGCAACGCTGGAATCAGGCCCCGATATGATGGGGATCAACTTCGCCTCTCATAAAGCCTTTGTGATCAGTTCCAGCAGCGGTTTTTTGTATGTGTATGACATGGAAACGCTAAAGCCTGCCGGTCGCATAAAAATCGGGACGAATTTGCAAATAGAAACCGCGACAACAGACACGGCGGCACATAAACTTTACCTCGCCAGTTCAACCGATCATTCCATCTATATTATAGATGGTGCCAGCGAAGAGGTGACCCGTGTTGCCAACGTCGGACTCTATCCCTGGGGAACGCATATTCTGGACAGCAAAGATAATTATTGTCACTGAGTATTCACCTCTTGAATCGTCCTCTTTTTCACTGTTTGTTTCTGGCCTTGCTCTGTCA
>CAYXVC010000043.1:7337-17214 GCA_964468225.1 uncultured Gammaproteobacteria bacterium | reverse complement strand
AAATATTGCCTTGGGTGGCCTGCTGTACACAATATTGTTGTTAGTGACCCCGCTGGTCGCCACTCTCTACTCCACTCCGGAACTGGAACAATTGCTGCCGTGGGTTGCGCTGGCCTTTCTTATTTCACCTTGGGGCGTTCAATTCAAGGCTTTGTTACAGAAGCAGCTTCAGTTCAAGCCGCTGGCTATTATTGAAATTCTTGCTGCAGTTGTCGGGACTGCGCTGGCTATTGTGTTGGCATGGCAAGGACATGGGGTATGGTCACTTGTGTGGGGGCAATTAGCTCAAAGTTCAGTTATGGCGCTGTCATTGGTTTTGGTGGGATGGCGACGGAAAATGTTACCCGGTTTTTATTTTAATTATATGGCTGTTAAATCCTACCTGTCATTTGGCTTACATTTGCTGGGCTCGAATATAATGAACTATTTTAACTCCCGTGTTGATCAATTAGTTGTTGGAGTATTGCTGGGCTCTCAAGCATTGGGTTATTACAGTATGGCTTTTAATCTGGTGCTGCAACCCGTTTCCAGAATTAATCCTGTATTAACTCAGGTTGCTTTTCCCATACTTGTCAAGGTGAGTTCGGACAAAGTACGACTTAAACGGGGGTATTTCAGGATGTTAGACCTATTGACGAGCATTAATGCTCCCGTGTTGATGGGAGTGGCTGCTGTTGCTCCCTTATTGATTCCGGTTGTACTGGGAGATCAATGGTTACCCATTGTTCCTTTGATTCAAGTGCTCGCCCTGTTTTCGCTGATACGCTCTACAGGGAATGCCGGGGGAAGCTTGCTTCTTGCTTGTGGTCGAGCGGATTGGGCTTTTTACTGGAACTTGGTGTTGTTTGTGTTTATTCCATTGATAATATTTGTTGGCGCTAAAATGGGTGGCCTTCAAGGGGTTGCCTGGGCATTATTGGGATTGCAAACTTTTTTGTTGTTTGCCTGGTATTATTTTATAGTCCGAAGGTTGCTGGGTGATTGTTTTTCAGGATTCATTCGTTCGATGATTATGCCGGTAGTCTTTGCTATACCTATGGCGGGGGCTGTAATCGGCATAACACCATTTTTATCAACGTTACCAGAAGCTATACAATTGATTATACAGGTTCTATTGGGTGGTTTTGTTTATGCTGGTTTTTACTTTGCTTTCAGAAAAGAATTTGTGAAAGAGCAGTTGCAACTGTTTTTTAAACGGTAGTGGAAAATAGATAATTTAATGGTTGAAAATCAGAGAAAACAGATATTGAAGGTGGCTCATAGCTTTCCTACCTGGCTTCCACAAACGCAAACCTGGATGTACAACCAGGTTAAAGAGCTTCAGAATCTTGGTGTGGAAGCGCATGTGATTTGTGAGCAAATCGAGAATATAGATCAGTTTGAAGTTGCCAATTTACATAGCTTTGAAAATAAACCTATCGTTAGGCAAGTTTGGGAAAAAGGGTTGCGCAAATTGGGGCTTCGTCACCACCTTAATTACTTGGTAGAAATAGCAAAAAAAACTGATGTGAGATTAATTCATTCTCACTTTGGTGATTTTGGCTGGACTAATCTAGGTGCAATTAGAAAGCTGAAAGTCAAGCATGTGGTGACTTTTTATGGCCTGGATGTTAATAAGGTTCCTGTTAATAATCCCGTTTGGTTAAGGCGATATGAGCAGTTGTTTGCCGAAGTTGATCTGGTTTTGTGTGAAGGTTCACATATGGCCGGATGTGTATCTGATCTTGGTTGCCCTGATCATAAGGTTAAGGTACAGCACCTTGGTGTGGATGTAGATAATATTCATTTTAAGCCGCGCCAGTGGTGTGAAGGTGAGCCATTACGGGTTTTGATAGCGGCTTCGTTTCGTGAAAAAAAAGGCATTCCTTATGCTATTAAAGCGCTAGAGGTTGTTGCTCGAAAAGTACCTGTTCTATTGACAATTATTGGTGATGCAAGTCAGAACCTGGAGGGCATTCAGGAAAAAAAACGTATTATTGCTGCATTGGAGAGTAGCGGTCTGAAAGACCATACACGTTTACTTGGTTATCAGAGTCACAAGGCTATGCTGCAAGAAGCTTACGGTAATCACTTATTTTTACAACCTAGTGTTACTGCACAAGATGGAGATACTGAAGGCGGTGCGCCAGTTTCTATTATTGAAATGATCGCTACTGGCATGCCAGTTATAGCGACTACTCATTGTGATATTCCAGAGGTTGTTGGACCTGAGCTTTCACATTTATTAGCGCCTGAACGTGACGTTGCGAAGCTCGCTGAATGCATTCAGTCGCTACTAAATGAGCCAGATAGTTGGTTAAAACTGGCCAAGGAGGGACGGAAGCATATCGAATGTGATTATCATCGGGCACGTCAGGCTGAAAATTTGGTGAATCATTATAATGAAATATTATAAAAATCTATCTGTTTTTGATGCCTAAAAATTAGGTTAGGGTTTAATTATGCTTGAAAAATTAGCTTACGTAGTGGTAAGAGAGGATCTTGATGGGCCTATCCTTCAGTCACAGGTAATTGAGGTACTCAGCCGTCTTGCTAAAGAAAAATCAAAAAATATAACATTGGTATGGTTTTATAGGATTGACTATCTTTTTCGTGGAGAGAGACGTATCAGAGATATAAAGAGTGACCTGCATGAAAAAGGTATTGATATGGTTGCTATTCCTTTTATTTCATTAGGTTTTCCAGTGTCATGGTATCTTATCCCTTTTGTTTTGCCTCAATGGTGGTTAGGTATTTTGTGGGTTTATTTTGGAAAGAAAAAAAATATTTTTCATTGCAGGTCTTATCACTCTGCATTAGCTGGGGTTTTCTTTAAATATATTTTTCCTGTTAAATTGATATTTGATCCTAGATCACCGTTTCCAGAAGAAAATGTAGCAGCAAATAGGTGGAAGAATAATAGTAGTATAAATTATATATTTTGGAAAAAAATCGAGAAATTACTTTGTCAGAAAAGTGACAGAACGATTGCTATAAGCCACCCTTTTAGAGACTCACTTAAGAGTATAGCAATTGATTCCCGAATTGAAGTTATACCTAATAACTATCCTGATTCCTTTAATAAAAATAATAAAAGCAAGAAGAGGCAAAGGGAAGAGCCAGAAATTATTAAAATTTGTTATGTTGGTACGTTTGGTCACTGGAATAATCCTGAGCCTTATTTTCGGTTCTTGGCGTTTGCTATAAAAAACAGTCAGGTTTCAATAAGGGCAAAATTTATTGTTTCATCGAAAACTGTTTACTTTTTGGAAGAGTTTCTTGAAAAAGAAGGTATTGATCGAAGCAAGTTGTCTGTTCAGTCTGCTTTACAGGAGGATATGTCCGAGCATATGTCCGATTGTGTAGTCGGATTACAGATAATGACTAAGCCGGATGATAGGCTCAGTATCAAGTTTGTTGAATATTTGGCTGCTGGATTACCTGTTATTGTTTCCGAGAATGTTCGTGGAGCCGCTGATATAGTAAAAAAATATGAGGTTGGTTATATCTTAAAAAGTGATTTTAGTAATCAGCGCCAAGTGCTTGAATTTATCTCTGATGTATCAAAAAACAGGGAGTTTTGGCGAGACAAATGTAAAAATATTGCTGAAGAACTATTTTCACCTGGCGTTGTATCAAAGAAGTTAAAAAGTTTATATGAAACAGTATGAGAGCTTAATAAACTTTTTTATTTTTATTATTATTTTCTTGGCACTCTTTGGTCCTAAGTTGTCGGGTATTGTCGATCTTTCACTACTTGGTGGGGTTCTGGGTTTAGTTTTTTTTATATTTTTAAAAGATGCCCTGGTTAGTCGGGAATATATATTTGTCGTTATATTCGTTGCTGTAGTAGTGGCTTATTCTATTTTGATGGTTTTGATTAATGATACGGGAGATACTCAGCCAATTCTCAGGCATTTTCGAGCATTAATATCAACGATGTTACTTGGATTGGTCTTTTATAACCTTTCAATAAATAATATTTTGTCCTCTATTAGACTAGTCAATATATTGATTGCTGTTTTGTTAATAAATGCAATTGTCATTATTATATCTATACCTGTTCCTGACATAAAAGTTTATCTGGCTGAGTTATATGGTTTTAATAAAAAGTTTGTTGATCTAAGAGGTTTTGGATTAACCTCTGGCTATGATACTGCAGGCTATTTATGCATTATTGGGGCAATACTTTCTGCTTTTAAGATATATTACAAAGGTGAATCCTGGTATTCATTAATAATTATAGTTTTTATTGTAGCAACCTTTTTTACTTCAAGAAGCTCCATGATGCTTGCTGGTTTTTTGACGATTGGGATATGTGTAGCTTTTATTCTAAAAGGGCGATGGATATTAAAGATTGTATCAGTGGGTTATATTGTCGCAGGCATTTATGTCTCTATTTATTATGTATTGCCACTAGTTTTATCAACATTTGCATGGGGTGCCTTACAAGCATCCAATAATAACTATACAAGCAATTTTGCAGCAACTGATTTGTCTCTATGGTATGAGACTATGTGGATTTTACCTGAGAACTTAATATCAGTGTTATTTGGTGCTGGGGAGGTTGTAAAAACATCCGACCTAGGTTACGTATCGTTAATTTTTATGATTGGGATTGTGGGATTAGCGTGGGTTGCCTTTATGTATATGTACATATTTTTTGTTGCTAAGGCGTTACATAATTCAGTGAAATGTGAATATTTAAAAGTGGATGTTGGGAGAAATATATTATTGTGGTCATTGATGTCAATTATATTGTTAATGTATGTTATTAATTTTAAAAATCTATACTTTTTAACAAGAGGTTATCATGAGCTCATAATTATTTTATTTTTCTTTGTGTTGGGCTTATCTAGGAAAAATAGCACTCTAGGGGCATGCGATTTATCAGCTATGGAAAAAAATGATTAGAGGTATTTTTGACTTGTTACTTAAAAGCAATTCTGTTGTGATGGATGATACATGTTGTTCTTGTTTGGTAAAAAAATAAGAGGCATACATGGTACTCAGAATTTGAGGTATACATAAGTATGAAAGTCCTCTTATTAAGTCGTTATGGACGACTCGGTGCAAGCAGCCGAGTTCGATCCTTTCAGTACTTACCTTTCCTTGAATCAAAAGGCTGGCAAGTTGATGTGAGCTCTTTGTTTAGTGATAATTACTTGCAAGCTCTTTATGACAGCCAGCCTCGAGGAACGCAAGTAATTGCGGGGTATTTTAAGCGTTTTAAGGTTTTAGTACAGGCAAAAAAATACGATTTAATCTGGATTGAAAAAGAGGCTTTCCCATTCATGCCTGTGCTCGTTGAGCATTTGTTGTTTAAAACCGGTGTACCTTATATTGTTGATTATGATGATGCTTTGTTTCATCGTTATGATAAACACCATAATGGGTTTGTCCGTCTGCTTTTAGGTCATAAAATTGATGCTGTGATGAGACATGCAACATTGGTTATTGCTGGTAACGAATATTTGGCGCAGCGGGCACGAACTGCGGGCGCACAAAGAATCGAAATTATTCCTACCGTAGTGGACTTAACACGATACAAAATAGCTCCATCCGTCAGTAACAACCCTCTCATTGTTGGCTGGATTGGTTCGCCGGCAACAAGCAATTATCTTTTGGCTATTGCTCCTCTTTTTAAGTTACTGACAACAAAATTCAATGTAAAGTTTGTTGCTGTGGGTGCTAGTGCGGATATATTGAAAGGGCTACCTATTGATGTGCAACCTTGGTCAGAAGATAGTGAGGTTCAGTTAATTCAACAGTTTGATATAGGTATTATGCCGTTAGCAGATTCTCCATGGGAACGTGGAAAATGTGGCTATAAGTTAATTCAATATATGGCGTGTGGGTTACCCGTAATCGCATCTCCTGTTGGTGTTAACAAACAGATAATTGAGCATGAAGTGAATGGGTTTCTTGCTCATAATCTAAGTGAATGGGAAGAGATGCTCGGTCGTCTTTTAAAGGATCAGAGTTTGCGACAGCGTATGGGTGTCAAAGGGCGCACTAATGTAGAAGCTTGGTACTCAATGAATGTACAGGCACCTCGGTTAGAAAAATTTATGTCTGATGAGTTAAGGTAGGTTGGTTGTATGTACGGCATAATAGATTATTGGAATATATTAATGTTTCAGGTGCAAGAAAGTTGAACCAACCAAGGGGAAAAATACTCTATTTTGTTACAGAAGATTGGTACTTTTGCTCTCATAGATTACCTTTAGCTGTCGCTGCAAAAAATGCAGGTTATGAAGTTGTTGTTGTGACTCGGGTGCGAGAGCATGGTGAGATAATTCGTTCAGCAGGGCTTAAGCTGATCCCTCTGGAGCTTGACAGAACAGCTCGTGGATTATTATCTCAATTCAAAACAGTTTTTAATCTGGTTGGTATTTACAAAAAAGAAAAGCCCGATATTGTTCATCACGTTGCAATGATGCCTGTTATATATGGATCTTTGGCTGCAAAATTAACGCGTGTTCCCGCAGTTGTTAATGCGCTTACAGGGTTAGGTTATGTTTTTATTTCTTCACGCATAAAAGCACGTGTTATCAAGTTTTTTATTAGTATCGCGTTTCGATATTTGTTGCGCGGCCACCATTATCGAACGATTTTTCAGAACCCTGATGATAGAGATTTATTCTGTAGTTCTGGAATTATTGAAAAAAAAAATACTATTTTAATACGTGGCTCTGGTGTTGATACCGATAGGTTTTTTTCATCTAATGTAAATAATCAAATGCCCGTGGTCATGTTAGCTTCTCGTATGTTATGGGATAAGGGGGTTGGAGAGTTTGTTGGGGCTGTTCGCAACCTTCAATCGGAAGGGGTAAAAGCACGGTTTTTACTTGTAGGTGATGGTGATTTAGGGAATCGGAATGCTGTGCCTGTTGAGCAGCTTAAAAAATGGCATGATGAAAAGATAATAGAGTGGTTAGGCCGATGTAAAAATATGGTGGATATTTTTTCTAACGTTGATATTGTTTGTTTACCTTCGTACAGAGAAGGTGTACCCCTTGTTTTGATTGAAGCCGCCGCGTGTGGAAAACCTATCGTTACTACCGATGTGCCAGGATGCAGAGAAATTGTCAGACACAATGAAAACGGTATATTGATTCCTCAAAAGAATATAGAGGCTTTAACCTCTGCTTTAAGAGGTTTGATTGTAGATAAATCGTTGAGAATAAAAATGGGAGAAAAAGGAAGAGAGATTGCCTGTAACGAATTTTCTGTTGGGCATGTGATTGATGCTACCTTGGAAGTTTACAAGACGCTGGAACGATGAGTAATATTTTGATTACCGGTGCCACCGGTTTTGTTGGACGCGTGTTAGTTGATCGCGTACTTGAAAGCCCTCGTTGCGTTAGGGTTGCTTTGCGTCAAGACAGCAATCTTTTTTCATCTGAGGTTGATAAAGTTATTGTTGAAAACTTAGCTGCGAAAACAAACTGGGGCAAGGCTCTGGAACAGGTTGATGCTGTAGTCCATTTAGCCGCCCGCGTTCACGTCATGCAGGACTCTGTATCAAATCCATTAGAAGAATTCAGAAAGGTAAATACGGAAGGTACGCTAAATCTTGCACGCCAGGCTGCCGAAGCCGGTGTTAAACGATTTGTTTTTATTAGCTCCATCAAGGTCAATGGTGAATTTACAAAAGATGGAACTCCATTTACTGCCATGGATGTCCCGGCTCCTCAAGATCCTTACGGTGTTTCCAAACTGGAAGCGGAACAAGGGCTTTTGGTGTTAGCTAAAGAAACAGGGATGGAAGTTGTCATTATACGTCCACCACTGGTTTATGGGCCGGGTGTGAAGGCCAATTTCCTTAAAATGATGGCTGGTTTAAATAAAGGTATTCCGTTGCCATTAGGTGCAGTACACAATAAGCGCAGTTTAGTCGCTCTGGATAATCTGGTGGATCTGATTCTGACCTGTATTGAGCATCCTGCGGCTGCCAATGAAACTTTTCTGGTGAGTGATGATGAGGATCTATCTACACCTGAACTGTTGCAACGTATGGCTGCCTCAATGGGCAAATCAGCGCGACTGTTACCTGTGTCTGAATGGCTGATCAAGTTCGGTGCGGCACTGCTTGGAAAAAGTGGTATTGCTCAGCGTTTGCTGAGTTCATTACAGTTGGATATTACCAAAACAAAAGAAGTACTGAGCTGGACCCCCCCCATCAGCGTGGATGAAGGATTAAAAAAAACAGCCGAAGATTTTCTTACTAGGACAGGCTCCTAAACAGCAATGTTAAAAATTTAGAAAATAGCATGAATGATATGATTTGGATTGTGTTGCTGATGGGTGGATTGTCTTGGGGGCTCACTGGTTTTTTGCGCTTTTATGCCCTGAAAAAACAGTTGATAGACATTCCTAATAATCGGAGCTCTCATACTGTGCCGACTCCGAGAGGTGGTGGCGTAGCAATCGTATTGACATTTTTGCTTGCATTACTCTTTTTTGGTTTTTTTGATCAGACTTCAATGGTTCTTGTTTGGGCATTGGCAGGCGCTGGGATTGGGGTCGCGTTGATTGGATTTATTGATGATCACGGGCATATTTCTGCACGTTGGCGTTTATTGGTGCATTTTGTGTGCGCGGGCTGGGCACTAATATGGCTGGGTGGGTTACCTCCTTTGCCGATTTTTGGTTTTACACTTGATTCAGGATGGCTCGGATATTTGTTTGCGGCTTTTTTCCTGGTTTGGCTGCTTAATCTCTACAATTTCATGGATGGCATCGATGGCCTTGCGGGTATTGAGGCCGTGACAGTCTGTTTGAGCGGTATCGTTTTATACATGCTGGCATCTGTTAATAACGGAGCAGAAATGCCGTTATTTGTATTTGCTGCAACGGTTGCCGGTTTTCTATTTTGGAATTTCCCAAAAGCAAAAATTTTTATGGGTGATGCGGGCAGTGGTTTTGTCGGTATGGTGCTGGGAATTTTTGCGATACAGGCGGCCTGGATCATGCCAGAGCTTTTTTGGGGGTGGATTATTTTGCTGGGTGCATTTGTGGTGGATGCAACGGTGACTCTGGTGCGTCGGGTTTGGCGTGGAGAAAAATTTTACGAAGCGCACCGCAGTCATGCTTTTCAGTATGCCTCTCGCCAATATAAAGGGCATATCTCTGTTTCTCTTGCTTTCGGCATCATTAATGTATGCTGGCTTTTACCGGTGGCGGCAATGGTTGCTATCGGCTGGCTGGATGGTTTTGTTGGTGTGATCGTGGCTTATCTGCCTTTAGTAATGTTGGCTTATCGTTTTAAGGCGGGGGCTAATCAATGCTAATGTATACCTCAACTGGAGGCTCAACAGTGCCATAATCTACAAACTTCTCTTTTCAATGAGGAGTTGTATCCCTTCGGCAATTTGGCTCACTCTTTTTGGTGACAGCACTCCAATTTTTTCAACGAGATCTTCTTTATTCACGGTGTAAATTTGTGAAATATTAACGACGCTTTTCTTGGAAAGATTGGCTTCTCCTTTTTTTAACAATACGTTTCCTGGGGAGCTTGCCCTCATAATGTTTGATGTGAGTGCACACACAACGACTGTGCTGATCAGGCTTGAGTTGAATACATCATTTTGTATAACAACATGAGGGTGCTTATATGCGGGTTCTGAGCCTGTTGGCTCTCCTAAATCTATCCAATAAACCTCACCCTGTTTGATTACCATGAATCTTTCTCTAAAATTTGTTTTTGCTTTCTTTTCATGATTTTTATAGCCTCGGTCTCTCTTTTATCTGGAGAGTCACTAAAAGCAGCATTAATCTGGGATAACATTTTTTTGTTTTCGTTTTTCTTTATAAATTCTTCTATTGCAAGAACAAACAACTTACTCCTTGAAACGTTAAGTTCACTCGCAAGTTCGTTTACGTCATCGAATAG
>CAYXVC010000043.1:2813-7237 GCA_964468225.1 uncultured Gammaproteobacteria bacterium | reverse complement strand
GGTGGATACATCGGATCAAGGTAGACGACATCGTATGCTTTATCTGCAAGCATCCCATTTTTTATCAGAGTTGTGGTATCGCCTATTGTCAGTTTAATTCGCGCAGTGACTTCTGATAACTGTTCACAGACTTGCGCACGCGTGAGAGCATCATGCAGTAACGCACCAATAATAGGAGAGCGTTCGACTAAGTGAACCTGGCATCCCAAACAGGCGAGCACCCATCCATCACGGCCTAAGCCAGCTGTTGCATCCAGCACTGTTGGGTAAGGTTGCTTTTTCAGACCTACTGCACGCCCCAAAGGTTGTTTTTTTCCTCCTCCGTATAAACGGCGGTGTTCGCTTTTCCCACTCACAAAATCAATATAAATTGTATTTTGATGTTTTGAATTTACCTCTTTCAGCTCAAGCCGTTCGGGGGTCAGTGATAGGAAAAAAGAAGTTGCTTTATGAGTGCTATCGCTTATTTTTGAAACAAAGGGAAGTGCTAATGATTCTGCAAGTTGTTGAGCGGCTGCAGTTTTATCTGCGGTGGTGCAGGTGACAAAAAATCTATTCACAGGCGTTGTGGATAACTTTGTGCATAAAAGATGTTAGTTTTTTGAAAAATCAACTTATTTCTATGGCTAATTGATGTGAAAATCATTTTTTATTTTAAATTATTTTATTTATCATGAGGTTGTAGGGCATACTTTATGTGATAAAAATTTTTATTAAAATAATGTATTGACTTTTAATATTGTGCATAAGTAGTTTTATGTATGTGATTTTTTATAAACGTCCCCGGTAATCCTGCATCATAAATCCTGTGAGTGGTATATCGATATTGCGTGTTAATGCGATGACTTTAAATGTTTCTCCCATCGCATCAGGCATGGTGAGCTTTTTGATTTGCTGTGCTAATTGCAATTGGGCAGGAACTGTCTCTGGATAGTTTGCTTCAGCCCTTTCAGTCAACCCGTTCGCCAGTAGAAAAAATGCTTGAGAAGTATAACCCGCCACACTGAGGTCAGCAGCAATTGCGGCTTGTGCAACGGCGGTAAAATCAACATGGGCTGTAATATCTTGCAAGCCAGGAAGTATCAACGGATTATTATGCGCATGATGCTGGTAATGGCATCTGAGCGTGCCATCACTTCTCTGTGGGTGGTAATACTCTTGGCGATTATAACCATAATCAATGGCGAGTATCATGCCATTTTGCAAAGAGTCACCTGCTTGTTTGATCCATGAATCAAGTGCTTCATTATACTCTGAGGTGTAACCTGTAACGTGCCTGAATGTAAGGTGTTCGGGGTTAATATCATCACCATCACACCAAGTAAAGCCATCTTGCCAGCAAACCATCCTTTCTATGATGGCATCGCCTTGCCATTGAATGCGACGTACCGGCATGGCATCGAGCACTTCATTCGCTAAAATAACACCATTAAAGGGTTTTTCTGGCCAATGATGAATCCAGCGTACACGTTCTAATAAATGGGGCACATGTTTTTTTATCGTTTGGTGCTGGCGTTGCTGCAACTCTGCACTGAGTTCTAAAATCAGGTAGTGCTCAGGTAGGCAATTCAGTTGTTCAAGTTCACATAAAATATCCGCGGCCATAATGCCGGAGCCCGCGCCGAACTCTAATATTTGCGGTGCATTCAGTGTAGATAAAACTTGTTGGCACTGATTTGCCAAACAACGTGAAAACAGAGGTGAAATTTCTGGTGCAGTAATGAAGTCACCCTTTTCACCGAATTTTTGAAGGCCTGCACAATAGTAGCCCAGGCCGGGCGCATAAAGTGCTAAATCCATATATTTGGCAAAACTGATTTTTCCACCGATCTCTTCGATTTTTTTGCGAATGTGTGTAGTTACCTGTTCACAATGCAAGCGAGCCTCTTGATCGGGAACGGGCAAATCAATGGAATCGGGGGTGATGGATTGGGTTTGATGAAATTTATTTGGCATTCGGTTAGAGTGGAGTTGAATGATAAGGATTGTTGTTCGAGTTAGCCGTAATTCTATTCGGTTCTGGCAATATTTACTACGTAGAATTTTGGGGAATACATCATGTCTCAACCAGTTGTTCTAATTACCGGCGCGGCGCGCCGTGTTGGCGCAGTGATTGCGCGCCGTTTGCATGCAGAGGGGATGAATCTGGTTTTGCACTATCGTAGCTCTAGAAAAGAAGCCCAATTGTTACAAAAAGAGTTGCAGGCTCGGCGGCCAGAGTCCGTGGTTTTGATTCAGGCGGATCTGTTGCAGGTTTCAAAATCACCTCATTTAGTGAAGGAAGCAGCTGGTGTTTGGGGTCGACTGGATGCTTTAATTAATAATGCTGCAACTTTTTATCCGACCTCGGTAGGTAATATTACCGAAGCGCATTGGGATGACTTGTTTGGCGTTAATTTAAAAGCACCGCTATTTTTATCTCAAGCAGCTGCGCCCTATTTAGCCAAGCAAAAAGGTTCGATTATTAACATCACGGACATTCATGCGGAACGCCCTTTAAAGTCTCATTCTGTGTATTGTGCCGCGAAAGCGGGGTTGGTGATGTTGACGCAATCATTGGCGCAAGAGTTAGGGCCTGATGTTCGTACCAATGCCATTGCACCTGGTGCAATTATGTGGCCTGAAGAGGGTATGGATGAATTTACCAAACGGCGAATTATTTCTAAAACAGCATTGAAACGACATGGTGACCCTGAAGATATCGCTGAGGCAGTCTATTATTTATTACATGGTGCGCAGTTTATGACGGGGCAAGTGCTGACTGTGGATGGTGGGCGTTCCCTGGGGAATTAATCAGGAAAATTAATCGAACTCAAAAGCGATGCGTGTGAGCGGTTGGCTGCTTTGGTCAAATTGATTCCATAATTTTGTGTAGCTTTGTTGAGCGATTGGGTGAATAGCATGGCCATTAATTTCAGCTAATGGCCTTAGTACAAAAGCATACTTTAGAATTTCATCGCGTGGTAAAACCAGACCATCTTCCAGAATTATTTCATCACCGTATAATAAAAGGTCAATATCCAGAGTGCGTGGCGAGAAACTTGAATTGTTTCGATCTCTTTTGTGGATGTCTTCAATTTTTTTGAGAATAAGAGACATTTTGTGAACAGGCAGGGTGGTTTGAAAAGCCGCGACCAGATTGTAAAAAGGGTCGCCCTCAAAACCCACAGCATCACTTTCATAAACTGCGGACAGTGTGAGTGCGCCAAATTCCTGCTTTAAATGGGCCACACCTGAGTGAATGTTAAATTCACGATTGATATTGCTACCAATACCTAAATAGACCTGAATCATGTTCGTATGCCGCGTTCAATAATGACACCAACGCCATCCGCACCCCGTATCGCACCTTGTTTATTAATGGTCAAGCGTACCCAGGGGATATTAAATTCTTTCATGATTAATTCTGCAACTTTTTCAATCAGTGTTTCCACAAGTTGATACTCACTGTTTTCAACAAAGGAGATCACTTGTTTAGCCACGGACTTATAATCCAGAGTGTCTTCAATGCTATCCGTTGCGGCCGCTTTTTTGATGTCTGCACCCATTTCAAGATCAAGCACAACGGTCTGCTTTATTTTTCGCTCCCAATCATAAATGCCAATGACGGTCTCAATTTTTAAATTACGTAAGAAGATGATGTCCATAGTTTGCCGGATATTATTAATAGTGGTTATCTCATGAGTTTATCAGCCCGGGAAAATAACAACCACTTCTGCGTAGCAACCTGCTTGTGATCAGTATAAACTGCGTTCCATGATGATTGAGACTGTTTTTATATTATTCGCTTACCTGATCGGCTCCCTTTCTACAGCCATTATTTATTGTAAAATTGTAGGCCTGCCCGACCCACGCAGCCAAGGTTCCGGTAATCCTGGTGCAACGAATGTATTACGCTTTGGTGGTAAAAAAGTAGCCATTATTGTACTGCTGGGTGATTTGTTGAAAGGGTTGATTCCCGTGCTGTTGGCCAAATGGCTGGAGTTCTCTTCAGCAACGATCGCCTTGGTGGGGTTGGCTGTTTTTCTCGGGCATCTTTATCCTGTTTTTTTCCGCTTTCAGGGGGGGAAAGGTGTTGCAACAGCGCTCGGAGTGTTACTGGGTATTTCGGTGTGGGTTGGGTTGTTGGTGTTGCTGACCTGGATTTTAGTAGTCTTTGTTTCACGATTGTCCTCCTTGTCGGCATTGGTTGCAGCAACTTTCGCACCATTTTTTGTCTATTTCTTGATGCCTGAGTTGGAGTATATTTTGTTAGCTCTACCCTTGTCTTCGCTGCTTGTATGGAGACACCGCAGCAATATTAAAAAAATCATAGCGGGTACAGAGTCTAAAATAGGGAAAAAATAGGCTGTGTTTATTCGTTGAAAATATTTGATGTCGGCTATTTTGAAAAAGTTATTTTTACATTTGATTAAAACCGGAGT
>CAYXVC010000043.1:0-2713 GCA_964468225.1 uncultured Gammaproteobacteria bacterium | reverse complement strand
GCCGAGTTTGGAGGTGAGTTCGAATGGAATTTCTCTAAACGTTTCTCAGTATTTGCCGGGCTCAGTAGCTGGGAATCAAAAGAAGCTCAAGCAACTGCCAGAGGGAATGTTTTGGTTGAAAAGCGAGATGCGGAGGCGCTGAGTACACGTACGGTCAAGATGTCATATAACCAGGCGTTTTTAGGAACACGCTTTTCGTTATTGCATAAACCTAAGCGTTATCGACTTTATACGCGCTTGTCACTCAATAGCATTTTTGATTTCGACTATTTTGAAAAGTTTGTTTTTACTTTTGATGCGGATGATTTTCCTAAAGCGGCTGGTATTAAAGATGTCGATTCATTTAAGCGTGTCATGATTACTCAAGCACGAGCCACCGCAATATTAGCATTTCAAGGGGGCTTGGGGTTTGACTATTATTTAACGGATCAGTGGTCGCTGGGTTTTGAAGGTGGCTATATTTTGGGCTCAAGTAATTTTTCACTCTCCAAAATTGATGTAAAGCATAATGTGCTGGATAAAGACGGCATGGGTGAAATATTGTATCCCGTTGCTGAAAACCCGGAAGATCGAAAAGGGTACTACCTGACCTCAGAATCACTCAAGTATTACCTGTTAAACCTTAATCCAAAAGGGTGGAAAGCCGCGATTACGTTACGCTTTTCATATTAAGGCACTGGAATCAATGTCATATAGTGCTTGTGATGGCTGTGTGACTGCGCTACATTGCGTAGCTTTTAAGCTAACTTAAAAAGGAAATAAAATGAAAATCCAACAACTTAAAGTTTCTATCACTTCAGCCTTGTTATTGCTCTTAAGCGGTTGTTCAATGATTTCGGGAATGGGTAATGACTCTTCGGGTACAGGTGCATTGATCGGCATGCTCACTAGCCAGCTAGGTGTAAGTAACGAACAGGCGTTGGGAGGTTCTGCAGCCCTTTTTGGACTAGCAAAGCAGAGTTTGAGTGCGGATGATTTTTCGAGTGTCACAAAATCATTGCCAGGTGTCGGTTCTTTGTTAGGTACGGCATCCATGGGAAGCGATTCTTCAGATAGCAGTGCCGGTGGCGGATTAGCAAGTGTGGCGGGGCAATTTTCAAGTTTAGGTTTAAGTTCTGATATGGCTGGAAAATTTGTTCCGGTTGTTCTGGATTATGCTAAGTCTGTTGGGGGTGGTAACACGATGGGTTTACTTCAGGGCGTTTTAAAGTAAGCCTGATATTGGGTTCACCCATTAGTGACTTTTTTCTGTCTTGTGTTGGGATGAATTTGTCATGAGACTGCTGTATTTTTTCGATATGCTAGTGCTATTAATATAAACCCGCCAATAATCATTGGAAGGGATAAAATTTGTCCCATGGTGAGCCAGTCAAATGCGATGAAACCAAGGTGAGCATCGGGCTCTCTGAAGAACTCGACGAAAGAACGAAAGCCACCATACCCAAGCAAAAAGAGGCCGGAAACCGCCATTTTTGGGCGAGGCTTGCTGGAGTAGAACCATAGGATGAAAAATAGCACTAGCCCTTCCAGAACGGCTTCATAGAGCTGTGATGGATGGCGTGCCAGAGGGCCGCCAGTGGGGAAGATCATGCCAAAAGTAGAATCAGTTGTTCGACCCCAAAGTTCGCCATTGATGAAGTTCCCCATGCGGCCTGCAAAGAGACCTAACGGTGCGAGGGGAACAAGAAAGTCGGTGACACTGAAAAAATCCTTTTTGTATTTTCGACCAAACAGCCAGATGCCAAAGGTGACACCAATGGCTCCGCCATGAAATGACATCCCCCCTTGCCATATTTTAAAAAGATCGAGCGGGTTAGCAAGTACTGATTCAAATTGATAAAACAGCATATAGCCGATACGTGCGCCCAGTACGAGCCCCAAAGCGCAATAGAAAATCAGATCGCTGACTTGCTCACTATTCCAGCCAGAGTTAGGTTGCTTGGCGCGCCAATTTCCCAGAAGCCATGCCAAGACGAAGCCAATGAGATACATCAGGCCATACCAGTGAATTTTTAGTGAGCCAAGACTGAGTGCAACAGGGTCTATATTTGGAAAAGGTAGCATTTAGTTCTTGTTCTTTATTTAAAAAATGAATTGAATTGTAGCATAATCGTGTCGCATTAAATTGTGGACTTGATGAACTGTTGAGGTTTGGGGCAGCCCCTTTATTTAAATGGCAGTTACAGGCAGAATGTCCCCAGTTTAGTTTTTAGTTTAATAGATAAAAAAACACTATGGCGTTATTAAATTTAAGAAATATTTGTGTCAGTTATGGCGGCCCATTGCTGCTTGATCATGTCAATTTTCAGATCAATGCTGGTGAACGACTCTGTTTGATTGGGCGTAATGGCGAAGGCAAATCGACCCTGATGAAACTGATTGCAGGCGAAATCGTGGCAGATGATGGTCTGATTGAGTGTTCATCGAGTTTGAAAATTGCGAAGCTGGCTCAGGAAGTACCACAAAACATTGATCAGACGGTTTATGAGGTGGTGGCCGCAGGTTTAGGGCATGTTGGTCAGCTCTTGAGTGATTATCATGAAGTGCTTGTGAAACTTGAAGCGGGTGAGGATGTACTAAATCAGCTTGAAAAAGTTCAGCATGAGCTGGAGTCACATGATGGTTGGCTATTGCAGCAACGAGTGGATTCCGTGCTGACCCGGCTTGATCTGGATGCCGATCTTTCGTTTGCCGGACTTTCTGGCGGACTCAA
>CAYXVC010000042.1:11483-17327 GCA_964468225.1 uncultured Gammaproteobacteria bacterium | reverse complement strand
CATGTTATGGGATAAAAATATTTTTTTGCTCATAAACTACTCAATGAGTCGATAAAAAAGGATGAAAAAAGAAAAACTAGATGAAAATCAGGGAAAGAAAAATGCAGGTGTTTTAACAACACCTGCATCTTTATTGCATATAACTAGACTAACACAAATTACTTAGCACAACGAAAACCTATTACGGCATTAGGGCCTTGTCCATTATCATTATCGGAAAATGTCCATGGAATATAAAGATCACTACCTGTACCTTGACTACAAGCAGATTGAAGAGTACAGTCACCACGAAGTAAGCCTTGAGCATTCCCCGTCCAATCAGCAACCCATTCATAAACTCCATCGGCCATATTAACAATACCCAAAGAAGCATCATTCTCTGCAGCCACCGCAGCCATACTCCATTCGGCATTCGTTGGCAAACGTTTACCGACTGCTAGACAAGTCTCCAAAGCCACTCTTTGAGTAACATTAACCGTTGGTGCCATCGCTCCGCCATGCTCAGTTTTATCAAAACATATAGGGCCCACTGATACCATATCATCAGGGCAATCACCACCACCTGATACTGCCTCTAAATCATCAACCCTTTTAACTAAACCAGTCTCTGCATCACCTATAGCAGTTTTGTTGATAGCTATATCACTTAAAACAACCTCATCTAAAACAGAGGCATCTAATTTACCAGCTACTGCAGCTTGTAAACCTTGAGTATTATCAGCACCAACGACCCCTTCCAGTGTTGTGATTTTCGTATTATTGTCATCAACCGCTGTTTTTACAGCCGTAAAATTACCATTAACTTCTGATGCCAAAGCTGTTTCACCAGTCTCGAATATTTCAAGTCCGGCTACTTCACCTGCCATTGCAGTCGTGCCACCCACTATAAAAGCTGCTGCGATTCCTATTGAAAGTACTGTTTTTTTCATTGTCTTATCTATCCTTATCAATATTCAATTTGTTATAAATTTTCAAAAATCAAGATCAGAGTCTTTTTTAACCCCACTTACCCTGATCCCATTTCATTTCATCCCAGTTAGTATTCGATTCTCCACCACCGTTGCCGCCGCCATTGTCTCCATCGCCCTTGTTACCACCACCATCACTACAGCCAGCCAAGGCCACAAGCAGAATAAAAAGTGAAGCGATCTTAATGCCAAATGTTAATTTCATTGGCTTTTCCCTCCTGTTTCTATATTTTATTTAAAATAAAAAACCACAGTATAGCCATACTGCTTCCCCTACAACAACCATTTTACCGCGACTATAATACTATTTTTATATATAAAATAGCCAACTACACCACAAATTCATAACAGACCACAACCTCAAGGTGCTCGAAATTCGGTATTCCACTCCAGCATTGGCCGCACAACCCCTACATAATTTCCAGTCCAGTCGCCTCGAGTAGAGTCACCATCAAGGCTATCTATCACCTGAAATGCCAATGCATCTCTCACATGAAATTGTAACTCCTGATGTGGATCCAGTGCCCACATTGAAATATCAATAACTGCCGGCCCTTCCGCAAAAAAATTCGCAGGAACGGTTGCCCGACTCACATAACGGCCGACAGGCCTGGGGCGTTTACGCCACTCCGGATCCAAATCAACCGAAGCAAATATAACAAGACCCTCTTCATTCATAAATGAAATATGAGGCTGCAATACATGCCCGGGAGTCGTAACTTCAAATTCAACTTCAACATAAACGGAGCGACGAATATCAATGGCATCACTCAGCGTTCCATCAGAAAGGCAGAGACGAACCGCTCTGGCTTTAACAATATCTGTGCCAGGGGCATCAGCGATGTTATCCCACGTCATACTTGAATTACTGCCATGACCTTTTTCAAGGTAGGCACTGACAACGTTATAAGCAGGGCCATCCATCTCGACGATGCCTTTATTCAACAACACAACTCGCTGACACATTCGGGTAATTGCGGACATGTTATGGGATACAAACAGTACGGTACGCCCTTCGCTACCGACGTCTTCCATTTTATCCATGCATTTTTTCTGAAATGCTGCATCACCAACGGCCAGCACTTCATCAACAATCAGTATTTCAGGCTCCAGATGCGCTGCTACTGCAAACGCCAGACGAATCCGCATACCACTGGAATAACGCTTTACCGGAGTATCAAGGAATTTTTCAACGCCTGAAAATTCAACGATTTCATCAAATTTACGATCGACCTCTTTTTTGCGCATTCCGAGCACAGTACCATTGAGGTAAACATTCTCCCGACCAGTGAGCTCCTGATGAAAACCGGTGCCCACTTCCAGCAAACTGGAGATTCGCCCACGCAGTTCCAATGAACCCCGTGTTGGTGTGGTAATTTTAGAAAGCACTTTGAGTAAAGTCGATTTGCCTGCACCATTACGGCCAATAATGCCAACCACTTCGCCTTGTTTCACCTCAAAAGAGACGCCCTTTAATGCCCACAAACAACTATCCGTATCTTCTATGGTATCAATATCATCAAACTCATAAAGAGAGCGATATTTTTTGAAGTTTTCAAGTGGACTCTTAATAAAGTTCATCGCTGAACGCGCCAGACTATCGCTTTTATTTGCCTTAGTCCCAATGCGGTACAGCTTAGCGACATCCTGTACCTTGATTGCGATATTTTTATCACTCATATCTTCTTACTCAACTATATTTAATTTTTTGTTGGTGCAGAGCTATATAACATCAACAAAAAGTTTTTCTGTTTTTGTGAAATATTTTGCACCTGTGATAACCAGTAAAACCGCGGTGATTGCACCAGGAAGAATATATTCCCAAGGAATAGCCCCGCCCAGAAAACAGGCACGAAAGCCTTCAACCACACTCACAATCGGGTTTAATGAGTACAACAAGCGATATTCTGTTGGAATTGAGGAGGCCGAATAGAGAATAGGCGCGGTATAAATCAGCAGGCTCATCACATAGGCCATTGCAAACTTCACATCCCTGAAACGAATCGCGAGTGACGACAGCCACATTCCCAAGCCTGCGGGAACACACATCATAATAACTATCAAAAAAGGAAACAGGAGCAAGTTCCAGGTGGGCGCTACATCATAAAACCATAAAACAGCCACCATCAATAACATAGCTATAAAAAAATCGACCAACTTTGCCAGTACAGCAGTCAAGGGGAATATCAGGCGTGGGAAGTAGATTTTACCCAGCATGTTTTGCCCAGCCACCAGACTCTGGCTTGATGCCAACATGGCAGTTGACATATAAGTCCACGGAATAATTGCAACAGTGGAAAAAAGGACGTAAGGAACATCTCCTGTATCCAGATTAGCCACTTTTCCAAAAATAATACTAAAAATTACAATTTGTGCAAAAGGGTTTAAAATTGCCCATGAAAATCCAAGTATTGTTTGCGCATACAGCACTTTAATATCACGCCAAACAAGAAAGAAAAAAAGATCTCTGTATTGCTTCAGCTCTTTGAAATCGATAACACGCTTTTCGTCACCACCTTTTATAATAGTGACAGGCAGTTCATCTTGCGCTGTTTTGCTCATATAGTTACCTTAAATTTTTAGAAGTTCATGCGCTTTCAGCAATGAAGCGACTTCTTGAATCAATGCAAAGGGCTGCTTAGATCGGATAGCGATATCTAACAGAGAGTTAGAACCATCGGCCTGATTAAGCACCCATAACATGGCCATTTGGCGTTCAACACGATCATTCTCTCCACCCATCGCACTGTATAGGCCACGTTTACCTAGTTGTGGTTCACATTTTGGGTTGGTATTGATGTAATACGCATCTTTTTCAAGAATGTTAATCACTTGACAGATCATGCGATAAGAGTCTTTCAGGTGTTCTGGCTTAATAAAGTCCAGATTGTCCGCAGAAGTATGGTACTCAGGAAAAACTCCATGTTTGCCACGTTCAAACAGACCGACGGCCAAATTAAACCCTGGCGAACAATATTGGCGCTCGTCGTATCCGTAGGGTGAAAAATCCTCAACGATAGCGGTAGATTTTCCACAGTGCTCCAGCACATGTTCGACCGCTTTATCTATCAATGCATCACCTTGTCGGCTGCGTTTATAAAAAGGCCCGCCGCCATCGCCGACACAGGAGAGCGCCATTCCATGCTTTATGTTTTTAACTTTCTCTTCATTTCTGGCAAGCCATGTGATCGAACCAATGGTTCCCGGTGCAAAAATAAAACGATAAGTTAATTTTTGACGGGTTTTTGACAGATATTTTGCCAACAATGTTAACAGTGCGATGCCCGACAAGTTGTCATTCGCCAGTGATGGATGGCAGATATGAGCCGATAACAAAACTTCGTCATCCGTTTCACCTTTTAAAAGATATTCTCCATAACTCAGCGAGCCTTCCTCTAGCGATGAATCAATAAAAACTTCATAGGTTTCATCATTAAGAGTTTCAAATTGATGATGGCTTAAGCAAAAACCCCAAGTCTCTTTGTAATAAGAGGTACGATATGGAATTAGGTCGGGTTGATCGGGCAGTGTTACAAGGTGCTCTTTAAGCGCATCCAGTGAGAGTTTCTTGTGTACAGGTATACTGTAGTTTAATACATGAAGATTGGATTTTTTAAAATCAACAATGCGTTCGCCTCTGGAATTTTTTATATATGCATCCCTGATATTCCACTCTTTTGGTATCGTCCAGTCGAATACTTCTGTGCCTGTCGCTACTTCATGAATATCGAGTGGAATATGACTCTGTATTGATTTTAGCGTCTCTCGAACACCATCACCACTGATGCTGCGACAGAGTGGAAACAGTTTTTCAGCAAAACCATACATCCACTCTCCAGCAGCACTTTCGGCATTCATCGCCTCCAGTGAAAAGTCAGTCATGGATTTCTATAGTAGGGATCGGTGTAACAAATTTTCCACCCCACGAGCGCACCTCTTTCATCTGCTCGATAATTTCATTTTTCAAATTCCAGGGCAAGATTAAAACGTAGTCGGGCTTGGTTTCTATAATTTTTTCTGGTGCATAGATCGGAATATGCACACCCGGCAGATACAACCCTTGCTTGTGAGGGCTGAGATCCGTGGTGTAATCAATAAAATCAGTGCGTATTCCGCAATAGTTCAGCAAGGTATTACCTTTGGCAGGTGCGCCATAACCTACCACCGTTTTTCCTTGCTCCTTGGCTTCGATCAAAAAAGTTAATAGATTACGCTTTGTTTTTTCAACCTGTGTCTGGTACGACTGATAATATTCAAGTGAGTTATAACCAGCTTTGTCTTCACAATTCAGCATCTCTATCGCTCGACTTGTCACGGGTTTAGTTTGATCCTCCGCATGGCGTGCGAAAATTCGCAATGAACCACCGTGTGTCGCCAACTCTTCGACATCAAATAACGTCAAACCATGATGAGAAAATACGCGCTCAATCGCACTAAATGAGAGGTAAGAGTAATGTTCGTGATAGATGGTATCAAACTGATTCAAATCCATCAGTTTCATCAAATGAGGAAACTCCATGGTAATCACACCATCAGATTTTAACAGCAGTTTCATACCGCCCACAAAATCATTGATATCAGGAACATGTGCCAGCACGTTATTACCTAACAACAGATCGCTGCTTTTGCCTTCGGCAACCAACTCTTTAGCTGTCTCGACACCAAAAAATTTAACAAGGGATGGAATCCCCTTCTCTTTTTCTGCAGCTGCGGCTACATTTGCGCAAGGCTCTATTCCCAAAACAGGAATATTTTTCGCTTTGAAGTGCTGTAACAAATAACCATCATTACTTGCCAGTTCAACAACTTGACTCTCAGCGCCGTAGCCGAAACGTTCACACATCATATCGGCATAGTCTGATGCGTGTTGTACCCA
>CAYXVC010000042.1:0-11383 GCA_964468225.1 uncultured Gammaproteobacteria bacterium | reverse complement strand
TACCAAACCTTCCATGGTGGGTTGTCGCTCGCCCATAAATCTTCCAGAACATGTTTATCACGCAAGGAATCCATGGGTTGCCAAAAACCATGATGCCTATACGCATTTAACTGCCCATCTTGCGCCAAACGCTCCATAGGTTCTCGTTCCCAGACGGTGCTATCTTCATCAATGTAATCAATCACTTCAGGTTCCAGCACAAAAAAACCACAATTCACCCACGCACCATCACCCTCGGGCTTCTCTTTAAACGTTTTCACATGGCTGTCATGCTGAGTCAGGCTAAACGCACCAAACCGCCCTGGCGGCTGTGCTGCTGTCAGCGTTGCCAGCGTTTTATTTTCCCGATGAAACTTGATTGAGTCATGTATATTTACATCACTCACACCATCACCATAAGTCAAACAAAATGTTTCATCATCAAGATAACTCTTTACTCGCTTCAAGCGTCCACCGGTCATTGATTTTTCACCTGTATCGACCAGTGTCACCCGCCATGGTTCGGCACTGTTATTGTGAATAGTCATATCATTGCTGCGCATATCGAACGTGACATCCGATGCGTGCAGATAATAATTTGAAAAATACTCTTTTATGGCATACCCCTTATAACCACAGCAAATAATAAAATCATTAATGCCATGAGAAGAGTATATTTTCATAATATGCCATAAAATGGGTCGCCCACCAATTTCGACCATAGGCTTGGGTCGAACACTACTTTCCTCACTAATTCGAGTTCCATAACCACCAGCAAGAATAACTGCCTTCATAAATTCACCTTAGATTCCTGCTTTTAACAATTTACTTTTTATCCATTAAATTTGCTTGATTTTTCTTTTTTTTAGCTGCATGAATATCAGTCACTACATCGCCATTTTTGTCACTCTCTTCCCACGCAGGCACAATGCCACCCACCGTTTTATCTCTGACAACATCATGTATTAAATCTGCATCAATGGCCGTGCGTTGCTCAGCAAACCCACACACCAGTGCTGTATCACACAACACATTAATCAGCCGTGGCGTTCCTTTGGTATAGTAGTGCACTGCGACGCAAGCCGCTGTTTCAAACAGGTCACGGTTACCACCCACCACGGTGGTACGATGCCGAATATATTCACAGGTTTCTTGTAAATCCAATGTTCGCAAGTGAAAATCTATTGCAATTCTTTGAGCAAACTGTTCAAGCTCTGGAGTACGCAGCATATCTCGAAGACCCGGCTGCCCTACCAATACCAACTGCAATACCTGATCCTTATCTGCATTAATATTTGCCAGCATTCGAAGCTCTTCAAGTGCTCCGACACTTAAATTTTGAGCTTCATCAATAATAAGTACAGTCCGCTTTCCCGCTTCATATTCTTTAGTTAAAAAATCGGCAAATGTTTGATAAAGTTCAACCTTCTCTTTACCTCGATACTCCAGTTTAAAAGCATAAAGCACCCATTGCATTAATTCACCAAAGGAGTGGTGTGTATTTGACACTAGTCCCACAGTTATTTCCGGATTTTTAGCGATTTGTCCTAAAAGCTGCCTGACCAGAGTCGTTTTACCCGCGCCAATTTCACCTGTAATGACCGTAAATCCAGCTTGATTCATCAAGCCATACTCGAGCATCGCCAAAGCCTGGCGATGCTTTTTACTCATAAAAAGAAAGCTTGGATCCGGAAGCAGGGAAAAAGGCTTTTCATCAAATCCGTAAAATGATTCATACATGGATTAATACTCTCTATAATTATTCATAAACACAAAAGCACACATCCTTGTTAAAAACTACCATATTGTTGAACCTGAACTTCAGCCTTATTCAGCACCGTACCCATTAAATTATTACGGCCTAACATCTCAATCGCACGTGATGCATCTTTAGCCTGCGTCTTACCTTCCTCTATAATCAATAAAGTAGAGTCAATATAAGGAGACAACACCAACACATCATCTGTCAACAGGATGGGTGGCATATCAAATATAATAATGTTGGATGGAAACCTTGCCTTTATCTCATCAATCAGACGTGCTGCCCGGGGCGATGAAAGAATCTCTGAAGAATTTGGCAGCGCTATATTACCAGGTATAAGGCAAAACCGCCCAATACCTGGATCTACGATAATTTCATCCAACGGCGTTTCTGTGACCAGATAATCACTGACACCAAATTTCGGGTTGAGCCCAAAATAACGATGCACACTGGGGTTACGCATATCCAGATCAATTAATATAATGGTATGGTCGACTTCCATAAGCGCCAGATTAATGGCCAAATTAATCGCGGTCAGTGACTTTCCTTCTCCTGGCATTGAACTCGTTACAGCCAGCGTATTCCAGTCATGCGTCCGCATTTTATGCCACACATGAGTTCTGAGTGTTTTATAAACCTGTGAGTATTCAGAATTTATTTTATTGGTAATAATACGATTTTCTTTTAAGACGGCCTCGGATACAGCGACTCTCTTCACAGGCTCGCCACTATAACTCTTCCCTCCATCAAGCCGCTTTCCAGAGAGGCTAGCACTTCTGCCTTTCTGCTCTTCACGTGCACGTTCAACCGCTTTAGTAATACGGTCCATCTATATCTCCCAAATTCACATTCAAAGCGATTTTCTCATACAAACATAGGTAACAGATACAAGTACCCGCCCACAACTACCAACAAAACAAGAATAAAAATTCCAAACTTAAAAATTAATTTATTTCTTTTTCGCCTTACATCCTGTTTATTCTTGATATAGGGTATCACAGCTAAAGGTGGTGTTTTTGCAATAAGAACCACGCCATGCGCACCACGAACACTGCGATCCATAAATTCGGCCATTGCCGCATAGCCAGCACCAATAGTAGCTGCGATAATTGATCCCAGCAATAATATACCCAAACGATTAGGTCGAATAGGTGTATTAGGCAAATTAGCAGGCTCTAGCAACGAAAAGCGTTCGCCTTTACTTTCAGTTTCTAACTGTTCCGAGATCTGTGCCTGCAACTGTTTATCTTTAATTTCCTGATATTTTTTAACGGCGTTATCGTAATCACGCTTGATCAAAAGCCCCTCTTGCTCAACTCTAGGCGTTTGAAGCAACCGTTCTTCATAACCTGCCCGTTTCAGCTGCACTCTTTCTCGTCGCTTTTTTTGTGATTTAATTCCAATATTTACCGTATCAAGTTGTGATTTTGTCGCAATATATGCTGGATTATCCGGCAACAATCGAGAGGTCTGACTACCAGAAGATGAAGGTGCTGCATTTTTCAATGCATCATTTAATGACAACAGAGAACGTTTTAATTTAACGACATCGGGATGGTCATCCGAATACCTTTCCTGAGCGGATTTTAACTGTGCCTTCGTCTGCTTGATTTGAACAGCGATTTCATTTCCATCATCCCTCACACCCGTCTGTTTTTTCAGCATATCAACTTCTCGTTTCAGCCTGACAACATCAGGGTGGCCTGCCGAGTATCTTGCCATTGCATTCATATATTCTGATTGCAATTCTCTTAAACGACCCGCAGGGCTATCGCCCAGATGCGGTTCAATATAGGTCAATTGACTTTCGAGATTCATTTTACGTTCTTGCAATATTGCTAATTGTGATTCAACATCTTCCAACTCTTTTTGAGAGTTTTCCATGCGATTCATATTTAACTGCATTAATTCTGGAAGGCGGCCTACGTTCCTCTCTTTAAATACCGCAAGCCGTGCTTCTAGCTGTTTGATAGTATCACTCAAGCGCTTAGCTTCTGCGCCCAAAAATTCGGAAGTCATTTCAGCTTTTTGTGTACGAATTTTGATATTTTCAGCCAGAAACAGTCGCACCAACTCTTTGGTAACGCTTTGCGCAGCCTCTGCATCGTTATATTCAAATGAAAGTTCAAAAGCAATCGTGGCTTTAGAGGCACGCCCGCCACGAAAGACATCGGCACTGACCATGTCGACAAGAATTGCCTCGCGCATCGTCGGGATCAGCATATTAGTTTCACCTCGCTCTCTGTATTTTGGGTACAGGTCAAACTTTTCAATAATTACCCAAAGATTAGCGCTTGTCATCACGCGCTTGCCAATGAGCTGAATACGTTCATCCGCATAACTTGTGACGGTAGATTTAACCAGATCCTGTGGAATTTCCTGTTGCTCAATAAGAATCGTTGCGGTCGATTGATAAACAGCAGGCAAGAAAAAAGCCAAAGCAGCTGCAATCGATAAAACCAGCAAAAAAGGCATAATAATCTGCATTTTGCGTCGTTTGGCGATTTTAACAAAACCACTAAACTCACTCATTGTATCTTGTTCTGTTGCCATAATATCAGGCATTACTCCTTGCTCATCATGTAAATTTAATGACTACTAACTTTTATATTAGCTATCTGAACACTACAGCTTTAAAGCCACGCATAATAAAAGGCCATCGCTACAGAGTTACTTTTGGCAACACTACCTTCATTATCTTTTAATCGACGAAACTCATAACTGAAATTCATAGACCATGCAAATGATAATTGCCAACTAAAACGCGGCTGTATACCAAAATATATTCGACTTGATGAATTATCTGTTAGTGCTCTATTCTGATAGGTATTAAGATAAAGAGAAAAATCAATCGTTGGCCTGACTTTCTTTTTCCACCAGGCCTTTAATTCATCAACTATAATAGAGGCATCTTTCCCTCCGCTGGATCTGACATCGCGGCGAGCCAAAATATTCAATGACCCGATTTCAGTTTTCCTGTTTCCTCTCACTTGATAAACCAGACCTGAAGAGTCGCCTGATTCTGATGTGCTCTCACGAAAACCAATTTGAGCACTGCCCGTAAATCTTTCAGAAAATTTATAATTAATGCCCAAATCTACCTGACGATTATCAACGATACTGTTATCAACGAGATTTTCATACTGTGAACCACTCAAACTCAAAATTGCTTCCATTTTTTGCGTCAATGTATGAAGCCAGTTTGCAGATAAAGTTTGCGTACGATGATCAAATAAAGAGCCAGTAGAGTAACCTGTATCCAGAAACCTATATTGTAATTTGAGTGTGTTCAACGGACTCAATCGCCACCGCCAATAGGGTCTTATGTCGAATACAGTTCGCTTGGAAAATACCTGCAGTATTGAAGCATCTGCATCCTCCAGATCGGACCCTTCAATATCATCAGAATCGACCTCCTCTGTGATATTTCTAAGCACACCTTCCCGTTTAAAAGTACCATTAATCCCTAATACACTGAGTTCGGATTGATAGGTATATTTCAAATACGCACGTTGTGCATTATCAGACAGCTCATCATTCTTGCTGTACTTTAAATCAAGAAAGGTACGTAAAGATAACTCCGTATTACGGTCTCGGCGAACCATTTCCAGCGAAGGTATCGCAATCAATCGCAAATACTTGTCTTTATTATTATTTTGTAGCGCCGCATTATTACCATACTCTTCCTCCAGACCAATCGTTGGAGAAAGCGACCACTCTGCTGCTTTCAAAGAGGTCGGTAACAGAAGAAAACAGAAAACAAAAGCAGTAAAAAATGCGGCATTAAGACGCATTTTTTGTAAAATATTTATTAATTTCAGTATCATCAAGGCACAACAATCAAATCATCACTTTTCAAAATAATATTTTGCTGTAAGCCTTTACCTTTTTTAATGTCTTCATATCTAAACTGCATGACTTTTTGTTTGCCATTTTCTCTGCGAAAAATTTTAATTTTGTTTTCAGCGGCATATGGGGTCAAGCCACCTGCTAGCGCTAATGCTTGAACCACATCAAGGTAACGCCCCACTGCATACTGCCCTGACTGTTTCACCTGGCCAATAATATATATTTTGTACCCTCCCACTTTAGTCACCACCACAGTAACAACAGGGTCAGGAATAAATTTTTTCAGTTTTTCAGCCAGCTTTGACTGTATTTCGGAAGGCGTAATACCTGCTACTTGCAAATCTCCGACCAGAGGAAAGGATATGCGGCCGTCAGGGCGCACCAATACTTCTCTTTGTAATGACTCTTCACGCCACACCGAAATTTCAAGCACGTCCTCTGGCCCTATTAAATAGCCTGGAGAATCATTTTGTGCAGCGACCCATGAGCTAAACAACCCATTGATTATAATACCAAAAACAACAATAAAAGATTTCATCTTAAGCACACTCTTATACCCTATTTTCATATGAAACACATTATTCAACTACAAGGAAGTTTGAATAAGTAAAGAATAGTACAACAATTTAACAAAACTGGAAAAAGATAGCTATTTTTCAGCTATTTATGCGCCTAAAATGCGTAAACACTCCTCAAGTTCCTTGCGAACCTGACGTACTATTTGATGGCTGCGCTCACTATCGCCTTTCACTTCATTTCCTTCCAGACGTTGACGCGCACCATCAATGGTAAAACCGTTTTCATACAACAAACTGCGTATCTGTCGAACCAACATCACATCGTGGCGTTGATAATAGCGCCGATTTCCTCGACGCTTCACTGGCTTTAGTTGAAAAAACTCCTGTTCCCAGTAACGCAATACATGCGGCTTCACGTCACACAAGTTGCTGACTTCACCAATTGCAAAATAACGCTTACCGGGTATTACTGGTAATTTATCACCAGAAGAATCAACCATCGCCAGTATAAAGCTCGACACGTGCTTTCAACTTTTGTCCCGCGTGAAACGTGACAACCCGCCTCGCTGAAATAGGAATTTCCTCTCCTGTTTTAGGATTACGCCCTGGACGCTGTTTTTTATCACGCAGATTAAAATTACCAAAACCAGAAAGCTTTACAATCTCACCACTTTCCAGCGTAGCTCTCACTTTATCAAAGAAAGCCTCCACCAGCTCTTTCGATTCACGTTTGTTCAGACCTACATCATCAAAGAGTCTGTCCGCCATATCTGCTTTAGTTAAAGTCATATTCAGTTCCTCAGTGTTGCACCAACCTCATTTGCAAGCTTAGTTAAAAGTTCATCCATTTGCGCACTCACTTCTTCATCTTTCAATGTGCGCGAAGTATCTTGTAAAATCAAGCCTAATGCCAGGCTTTTTTGTCCGTCCGTAATACCAGCACCACGGTAGACATCGAATAATTGTATACTTTGCAGCAGTTCACCAACAGAATACTCTATAACTTCTCTAACTGCCTGCATAGACACACTTTCATCGACCACCAAAGCAATATCCCTTCTTACAGAAGGGAATTTAGACCATTCCCGAAAGCAAGGCAAGTTTGCTTGGTTAAATTCATCCAGCTGCAGCTCAAACAGGCAGACTGTTGCCGGCACACCCACTTTTACTGCCAATGCAGGATGAATTACACCACACCACCCAACAATTTGGCCATCTATATTCTCTATAACCGCCGTTTGCCCTGGGTGCAGCGCTGCATGCTGGCCTTCACGGAAACAAAAACTATCCGCCTTACCTGTTAAATCCAGCAATGCTTCAACATCATTTTTAACATCAAAAAAATCAAGTGCTTTTGATGCTTCATCCCACTGCTCTGGATAAACAGAACCCGACAAAGCACCCGCAATGACCTTCTTATCCTTTATTTCATCACTTGAGGCATGAAACTTTAGGCCGCATTCAAAAAAACGCACACGGTTTTGCTGTCTATTTTGATTATAAACCAATGCTTGCAGTAGTCCTGTCCACAAACTGGTGCGCATTTCGGACATGTCAGCCGAGATTGGATTGAGCAGTTTTACAGGGTGTATCTCTGGTTCAACCATTTTTTGCATAGCAGGATCAACGAAGCTAAACGTGATGGCCTCCTGATAACCCCGATTCACCAGTAACTGGCTTAATTTTTTGGTCACCGACAAATTTATTTTCTCGTTTTCAATTTGTAATCGCCCTATAACTGACGTTCCGACCAGTTGATTGTAGCCATACATTCGAGCCACTTCTTCGATTAAATCCGCCTCGATAGCAATATCAAAACGATAGGGAGGCGGAGTCACTTTCCAGGAATCCGAAGCGGAATTCACTTTCATTCCTAAAAGGGATAAAATTTCAGATATTTTTTCAGGTGCAATATCAACACCTAATAATCGCTTAATTCTTGATTGCCGCAACCCTACAGGCGCTCTATCCGGCAACGCTTTTTCATCGACCACATCTATCACTGGCCCGGCAGAGCCGCCCACGATATCTAACAACAACTGAGTGGCTCGCTCCATTGCTTGATTTGCCAACGAAAAATCAACACCTCGCTCAAAACGATGCGATGAATCCGTATGCAAACCATAATGTCGTGCCTGACCTGCAATCGCATCGGGTGAGAAAAAAGCACTCTCAAGAAATAGTACTGTTGTAGTATTCGTTACTGACGAAGCCTCTCCTCCCATCACACCCGCAATTGCTTGAGCTCCACTTTGATCAGCAATCACCAAGGTTCCTTTTTTTAGTACAACCTCTTTACCATCAAGCAAGGTGATTTTTTCGTCGATATTAGAATAACGAACCTGAATATTCCCTTTGATTTTTTCCAGATCAAAAGCGTGCATGGGTTGACCCAATTCAAGCATCACATAATTTGTAACATCTACAACCGGACTAATACTACGCAAACCACAACGCCGTAAACGCTCCTGCATCCACAAAGGTGCTTGTACAGTAACGTCAACATCCTTAATGATTCTGCCTACATAGCGAGGACACGCGATCGGTTCACAAACTTCAATAGAAACGGTATCAGTAATAACAGCAGGCATTGAAGTTATTAAGGGCAAAGTTATTTCACTCTGATTAATTGCAGCCACTTCCCGCGCAATTCCCGCAATACTTAAGCAGTCGCCACGATTTGGAGTCAATCCGACCTCTATACTAAAATCATTCAGCCCCAAATAATCAGTCAACAATTCGCCAACAGGTGCGCCCTCAGGGAGAGACATCAAACCTTCAGCGCTCTCAGCCAAACCCAGCTCAGCAACAGAGCAAAGCATTCCAAATGATTTAACGCCACGCAACTTGGCACGTTTTATTTTCATGCCACCCGAGAGTACCGCGCCTACCTTGGCCGTCGGCACTCGCATCCCGACTGCAACATTAGCCGCACCACAAACAATAGTGAGCAGCTCTGATTCACCAACATTCACACTACAAACTTGCAGTCGCTCTGCATCAGGGTGTGCACTGATCGCTACAACCTCACCCACGACCACATGCTCTAAAACCGGCGCAACAGGTTCAACTGCGTCAACTTCCAGCCCCGCCATCGTCAGTTGTTCAGCAAGCTCTGATGTAGATATTGATGGATTAACCCATTCACGAAGCCATTGTTCACTAAATTTCATTCTGATTATTCTGTGCTATTAAACTAATTAAACTGGCGTAAAAAACGTAAATCATTCTCGAAAAACAGGCGCAAATCATTAACGCCGTAACGCAGCATGGCTAATCGCTCAACGCCCATACCAAATGCAAACCCCGTGTACTGCTCACTATCAATACCTACATTTTTAAATACATTCGGATGAATCATGCCGCAGCCCATCACTTCCAGCCAACCCGTCTGACTGCAAACACGACACCCTTTTCCATTACAAATCACACAAGCAATATCAACTTCGGCTGAGGGCTCTGTGAATGGGAAATAAGAAGGTCTGAAACGTATTTTCAGATCTTTCTCAAAAAATGCTTTTAAAAAATCATCCACAATCACTCTGAGATCAATAAAATTTACATTTTCATCTACCATAAAACCTTCAACCTGATGAAACATCGGGCTGTGTGTCACATCTGAATCACAACGATAAACACGCCCTGGCGCGATGGTACGCAGTGGCAGTTCACAACCCTCCATCACACGCACCTGAACGGGTGATGTGTGTGTACGCAACACCGTGTTAGCATTCACATAAAATGTATCGTGCATCGCACGAGCGGGATGATTAGCGGGAATATTCAGTGCTTCAAAGTTATGGAAGTCGCTCTCGATTTCCGGCCCTTCAGCAACATCAAAACCAATACGGGCAAACAGTGATTCAATACGTTCCATTGTTTGGGTCACAGGGTGAAGCCCTCCTGTTTGCTGACCTCGACCTGGCAAAGTAACGTCCAGTTTTTCAGCCTCCAGACGAACACTTAAAACAGCATTTTTTAACGCACTGCGTTTTATCTCAATCGCTTGCTGTAGCTCTTTTTTTGCCTGATTAACCGCCTGCCCCACTTTTGGCCGCTCAGCCGGAGCCAAATGACCTAACTGTTTCAAATACCCGGTCAGCGACCCTTTTTTTCCAAGAAACCGGACACGCACCTGATCAAGTGCTTCCAGCTCAGAGGCATCAGCAACGGCTTGAGTCGCCCTTGAAGTGAGATCCGTTAGTTCTTGCACAATGAATACCTAATCTTTTTAAAAATACGAGATAACCAAAAAAGGGAAGCTAAACAGCCTCCCCTTTTTTTATAGACTAAAAATGTTTGACGATCAAAAAATCAAGCCAAACTTGCTTTAGCCTTTTCTGCAATCGCAGCAAAAGCTGCTTTATCATGAATTGCGATATCCGACAAAACTTTACGATCTATCTCAATCTCGGCTTTTTTCAGGCCATTGATCAAAAGACTGTAAGAAATTCCACATTCACGAGCGGCTGCATTAATTCGGGCAATCCACAGCGCACGGAACTGACGCTTTCTCTGACGACGGTCACGGTACGCATATTGACCCGCCTTGGTGACGGCTTGCGTAGCAACACGATATACATTTTTACGACGACCGCGATAGCCTTTTGCTTGAGCAATAACTTTTTTGTGTTTAGCTCGTGCGGTGACGCCTCTTTTTACTCTTGGCATTTTATTCTCCCCTCAACAATTATCTGATATTCAGCATTTGACGTACCGCTGGCACATCACATGCCGCGACTTGTTCACCCTTGCGCAGCTGACGCTTACGCTTGGTGCTTTTTTTAGTCAGAATATGTCTGAGATGAGACTGTTTACATTTGAACCCGCCAGACGCTGTACGCTTAAAGCGTTTAGCAGCCCCGCTGTTCGTTTTTATTTTCGGCATTGTTAACTCGCATTCATAAAATTAAAAAATAGTCACACTGAAAAATATTCAGGATGAACTTCATGACTTCTTCCTAGGTGCCATTAACATCACCATCTGTCGTCCTTCCATACGCGGAAATTGTTCAACAGTGGCAATATCGACCAAATCACCTTCGATCCGCTTGAGCAGATCACGGCCTAGTTGTTGGTGAAGCATTTCACGACCACGGAACCGTAAGGTTACCTTGGCGCGGTCTCCACCTTCCAAAAAGCGGGTCAGGTTGCGAAGTTTTACCTGGTAGTCCGCTGATTCCGTCCCTGGACGAAACTTTACTTCCTTGACTTGAACTTGTTTCTGTTTCTTTCTCGCTGCATGCTTCTTCTTGTTTTCTTCAAACAGGAATTT